>CAYJHK010000177.1:0-4581 GCA_964369515.1 uncultured Desulfovibrionaceae bacterium | reverse complement strand
GGGGAAGGGGAAGCTTTTGTCGCTTTGGTTAAAAGTTCCCCTTCCCCCCTCAAGAGAAATAATTAATCAATGTTGCCTTGAAATACAGCAATTTGTGAGAAAATTATGCAAGAATATCAAGTTGTTATCATTGGAGGCGGAGCTACGGGAGTTGGCATACTCAGAGATTTAAGTATGCGTGGTATAAAGGCTTTACTCATTGAGCAAGGTGGCTTGGCCTACGGTACATCTTCCCGTTTTCATGGGCTTTTGCACAGTGGCGCGCGCTATGTCATGGGGGATATGGAGTCTGCCCGTGAATGCATTGAAGAAAACCTCCTTTTGCGTAAAATGTGTAAACAGTGCGTGGAGGAGACAGAAGGTTTTTTTGTGCAAACCCCGGAAGATCCGTCGGATTTTGTGGCACCTTGGGTAGATGCCTGCGCCAATGCCGGTATCGAGGCCACAGAGCTTGAGGTTAAAGATGCGCTGCGGTTAGAACCCAACCTTGCTCCTGATATTCAAAGAGTTTATCGGGTTCCGGACTCGTGTATTGACGGCTTTCGTTTGGTGTGGCACAATGCCTCCGCTGCAAGACGTTATGGAAGTAATTTTTTGACGTACCACCGAGTCACCGGCATCGAAACAGCCAATGGAAAAGTGAAAGGTGTCCATGTTATCAATACGTTAACTGAGGAAACACTTTTTGTGGCGTGCCAATATATTGTCAATGCGGCCGGCTCTTGGTGCGGAGAAATTGCTCACATGGCCGGCCTTGACGTACCCGTTTCGCCGGACAGGGGTACACTCATTGTTTTCAATTATCGTTTCACTTCACGGGTTATTAATCGTCTGCATAAAAGTTCCGATGGTGACATATTTGTTCCGCATGGATCCGTCACCATACTCGGGACAACATCAAGTCCGGCCAAAAGTCCGGGGGATACACGTCCCACCAGCGAAGAAGTATTGCGCCTTATAGATATGGGTAAGCCCCTTTTTCCGCATATTGAAAATTACCGTATTTTACGTGCCTTTGCCGGAACTCGTCCGCTTTATACTCCAAGCGGTGCTTCCGGGCGTTCTGCCAGCCGTAATTTTAATATCGTTGACCACAGCGACGAAGGATTGTCCGGGTTTGGCAGTATTTTTGGCGGTAAGTTGACAACATATAGGCTCATGGCGGAGAAAATGTCTGACCTTGTTTGTAAATGTTTGAATGTGCAGGAGAAATGCCGTACCGCTACGGAAGTTTTGATAGCTGAACCCGATGAACAGTTACGCAGCAAGGCTAAAAAATTCTTCCCCGGGCACGACCTGCACCTTGTGGAAGAACGTCTCGGCGAGGATTTTACCAATGTTGTTGGCAGTTTGTCTGATAGCAATGTGAATCGAAACGATTTGTTATGCGAATGTGAAATGGTCAGCACCGAAGAGGTTTTGCATGTGGCAAGGGACGAAGCCACGCATAGTCTTACCGATATTCGTTTGCGTACACGGCTTGGAATGGGTACATGCCAAGGGATATTTTGCTCTTTGCGTACTATTGGTACATTAACGGAAAGAGAGGTTCCATTTAAGCTTAAACCCACGGAAAATTTGCGCTCTTTCCTCAATGAACGCTGGAAGGGGCTGCGCCCTGCGCTTTGGGGTATGCAGTTGAAAGAACTAGAACTTGGGCGTGCTATGTATGTGGCTACCTTGAATATTGACGGAGCGGCACATGAACAAGAAGAGTAAGTCGGATGTTGTTGTGGTGGGCATGGGCATAGCCGGCATGATGGCTGCGTATACGGCAGCAAAAAATGGCAAAAATGTCACGCTCTTAGCTACAGGGCTTGGGGCGATTTCCATTGCCAGCGGCTGTATTGATGTGCTTGGATACATTCAAAACGGTGAAGATATGCAGGCAGTTACCAACCCTCTTGATGCCATTGGCAATCTTCCTGAAACACATCCATACAGTATAATAGGGCGTGCGTCGGTGGAAAAAGCACTTGAGGCTATGCAAGAGTTTTGTAAGGCTCAAGATACGGCTCTGCATTGCAGGCAGGGGAAAAATACGCTTGTACCTACAATTATTGGAACTCTTAAGCCAACATATTTTTATCCGGCTGCCAGTGACAGTGCCCCTCTTTTTTCGGCAAAAAGTGTGCTGGTGGCAAGTGTTGATGCCATTCGTGACTGTCATCCCAAGCTGATTGTACAGCAGTTACAAAAATATCCTGCACTTAGAGGTGTGCATTTTGAAGCGGCGTCGCTTTCATCGCATTTTGGTGCAGCGCATCGGGCTGTGAGTGCACTTGATGTGGCTCGTTATGTGGACTCGCCCGAGGGTTTTGCTTGGCTAAAAGCAGCTTTAACTCCCTTGGCGAAGGATTATGATGCTATACTGATGCCGCCGATTTTAGGAACAAATCTCAGTAATTATGTACTGTCATCGCCATGGAAAAAATTGCGTGGTGCACTTGGTTGTTCTCTGATTGAAATGATTTCCTTACCCCCGGGGGTTGGCGGTTATCGTTTATCCACCGCCTTTATGCAGGCTATACGCTTATTGCAAACACAAGGAAAAATTCGCATTATTGAAAATGCCACCATTTATAAGGCGTATGTTGAAAATGGACATTGCCATGCGTTGATTGCCCACGGAGAAGGGGTAACGCATAGCTATGCTGCGGATAATTTTATTTTGGCTACCGGCGGCATATTGGGCGGAGGCATTCAAACAAAGCCCGGTAAAGCTTTCGAGACCGTTTTTGGAATTAATATTGAAATGCCAATAAAACCGGAAGAGTGGGCAGCAGATACAGCCTTTGGAAGTCATGCCTTTACCAAGATGGGCGTGGCTGTAAATGAAAAATTGCAAGCCATAGACTCACAAGGTACAGTACTGATGGACAATGTCTTTTTTGCCGGGCGAACCCTCGGCAAGTACGATTTTGCAGCGGAAAAAAATGGCAATGGTGTTGCAATCGCTTCAGCATGGTATGCCGCACAACACATATAGTATTTCACTAAGCGGAAGAGCATACTTCATTGATAAATAAATGTCATCGTTTTTCTATTATATCAAATAGTTATAGGTAATCTATTTGTCGAATATTCATGAAGATATGCTTATGAGGTAAATATGAGTCATTTGAATCCTGATGCATGTATAACGTGTAGTACCTGTGTTGCACAGTGCCCCATTGCTTCGGTCACCACAGAGTTTCTGGGGCCTCGTATGCTTGGGCCTGCGCATGAGCGGTTCCGGCTTATGGGAATGCCCGAGGAAAAATCTCTACATTATTGTTCTAATTGTAAAAATTGCGACATAGCCTGTCCGCATGGTGTGCCCATATCCACCTTCAATATGCTGGCTCGTGCGTCCTATGCCAAGGAACATGGAAAATCTCTGCGAGATTGGATGCTTGCCCACGGAGCTGATATTGCAAAATATCTAGGATTTATTCCGGCTTTTTTGCGCAATTTTGGCATGAAAAACCCCATAAGTCGAGAAATTTTGCATGGCTTTGGTGTGCATAAAAAGGCACCGCTCCCAAGCTTTGCACATAAAACATTCCGATCGCAATTTAAGCTTGTAAAACAAGAGATTAAGAAGAGTAACCTGCAAGGTTCCGTGGTGTTTTTCCCCGGTTGTTATGTGGATATTTATGCTCCGCAAACCGGTCTTGATATGGTTTTTGTATTAAATAAAGCCGGTTATGAAGTTATAGTTCCTGACGATTTGAGCTGTTGCGGCTTGCCCATGGTAGCCAACGGATTTTGGGAAGACGCCGAAAAGAGCGCCACAAAAAATGCACAGGCGCTTGCACAGTGGCAGGCCAAGGGCGTTACCATACTTACGGGATGTCCTTCGTGTTCGCTCATGTTTAATGGTGATATTCCGCATTATTTTCCGGAATTAACAGCTTCTTACGGAAAGATTGCCTTGCGAGATGCGCAGGAGTTTATTGTGCAATGTATGGACGAGGGCAACCTTACTATTCCTGAAAAGGAGCATAGACTTTCCATTATGTACCATGCCCCTTGCCATTTGCGGGCTCAAGGCGGCGGCCTTTTGGGTTTTGAGCTTTTGCAAAGAGTGTATGGCACTGGCGTACAAAATGCCCAATCAGGCTGCTGTGGTATTTCCGGAAGCTATGGATTTAAAAAGGAAAAATATGACATTTCCATGCAAGTGGGGCACGGTCTTTTTGACAGTATTTTGCAATCTCAAGTGGATATATGCAGTACCGAATGTGGAACATGCCGTATACAGATTGAGCACGGAACTCAAAAAAAATGCTTACATCCCGTATCATTACTGAGAAAAGTCATGGAGGAATTGCCTTGACTATAGAACTCCATATCGGGCATTTGTGGCTGAGGCAGACACGTGATTGATTCTAATTTGCAATTTTTTTTTGTGATGGGAACTTTTGCTTGCGCCAAAAAGTTCCCCCTACACCCCCCTCAAAACGCGCTTTCCGCTTTTTTCTTCGAAAAAAGCTTCATGGGGGCTTATATGTAATTCTGCCTAGAATTGAGCTATTATAGCTATATTATTTACGAAGTAAATAATATGGCGCATGAAAAGTTTTTGGGGGTGGGGGT
>CAYJHK010000176.1:0-4591 GCA_964369515.1 uncultured Desulfovibrionaceae bacterium | reverse complement strand
AAAAAAGCGGAAAGCGCGTTTTGAGGGGGGTGTGGGGGGAACTTTTTTGCGCTAGCAAAAGTTCCCCCCACAAAAAATATCACAAATTAAAATGCCGGAGCAAAGAGCAAGCCTGACGCAGCAGGTGGTACCTTTTCAACGCACTAATCTACTTCGCCAAGATACTGTAGCACTTCATAATGCACACTGTCTAAGATGGCAGAAATGGTGTCGACACAATCATCACCTACGCTGTATCCAAGCAAACTGGCCAAAAAAGCCACTCGCTTGGCATTGAGAAGAGCCTTGTAGCCTTCTTGATCGGTACTATAGGGCACAGCAGCGATGGTGGCGGAAAATTCTTCGAGCATACTTTTTGTAACGCCCTTAAGTGCTTGAATTTCTCCGTTAATAAATACCGCTTCATCTTCAAGGCGCAATATCTGAGGTTCATTGCGCACATATCCAAGGCATACTTCCATTTTTCCTTCCTTTATTAATAAGTTATTTCGCACATAAAGCGTGCATATTTTCCAGAAATAGCTTTTTTTTCTGCTCAATATTTTTTTGAATTTCTTGCATCAGCCCTTGCGCCAAAAGTTGTAAGTCCCCTAAACTTCCGCAATTGTCAAGGCAAGTACTGCAGGCTGCCATTTTTTTCTGCTCCGGCATTTGCCACTTATCTATGGCCTGACACTGCGCCACATCCCAATGCCTGCGCTCTTGTAAACGTGCATAGCGCACATCTTGCGGACAATTTACGCCCACAATGTACGATTTTTCACGTTCGTGCCAGCCGTTTTCCAAGTACAGCGGAATTTCTGCCATAGCAAAATCCACGCCTTTATTTTGACAGTCTGCCCAAAATTGCTCCAAGCGTTGACGCACCAGTGAGTGAATAACATATTCCACTTCCTTTCGCAAATGCGTATCTTCCTGCATGGCTAGACGTAACGCCCTTCGGTCAAGGGGAGCTTTTTTGTGCTCCATAAAGCGAGTTTGGTAACGTTCATAAAAAAAAGTATGCCCAAGGCCATCCACGGCGTACAGCTCTGCCACCACGGCATCGGCACTGATGGTTTCAATGCCGGCATCGGCAAAAAATTGTAATAATGCAGATTTTCCGCTACCGGCAAGCCCCGTCACAATAATTTTCTGCACATTATGGGCAAGGCGAACGGCACAGTGAAAAAAATCCTGCGGCGGCAAGCTATAAAAATTACATTGTTCATGACTTTTGGGATGTTGAAAAGACAAATGACACGCATGGAGCATATGCCGTTTGCAGGCAGAATTAAGTAACCGGTAGACATGTTTAGGTAAGGTCGTTCCACCATACAGCACATCACCGCACAAAGGATGCCCAAGCTCTGCCATATGCACACGGATTTGATGGGTTCGCCCCGTAAAAATTGTAACTTTCACCAAGGAAAACAGACCGTTTTCATGGGCATATAAACGCTGCCATGCACTTTTAGCCGACTTTCCTCCCCTATTTTCGGGAACCACAGCCATTTTGACTTTCGCCGTGGGGTGGCGACCGACGGGCTGTGAAATTTCGCCGCTTTCCGCAATAGTTCCACACACCAAGGCAAGATATTCTTTATGTACTTCACGCTTGGCAAAGCTCTCGGATAAGGCCAGACGCATCCCTTCGGTGAGTGCAACCAGCATGAGGCCGCTGGTATCTTTATCCAGCCGGTGCACTATGCCGGGACGCAAGCCCTCTTGTGAAAGCAAGCTCGGATAATGTGAGGCAAGACGTTGAATGAGGGTATTTTCTGTGCACGATGGGCAGGGATGCACCGTAAGCCCCGGTGCTTTATTGCACACAATAAGATGCTCATCTTCAAAAATAACTTCAACCTCGCCTTGTTCCGGAAGAATGCGTGCCGGTGCAGTATCTATGGCCAAAGCCACATTTTGCCCTATTTTAACACGGGTGCCGGCATTGCGCACCAAAAGGCCATCCACATAACATTGCTCGTTTTGAATGGCCTTTTTGATTTTTTCTCGTGAAATATCGGTGATTTGCGTGCCCAAAAATGCATCTATGCGCATTTGGGCACGCTCCATATTTTCTTTGCTTACTATAAAATTATATGTTTGCATACAGTATTTTGCAATTAACAACTACGGCAGAATGGAAATGCCCCCAATGCGTCTGATAATTGTTTGATTATTATACAAATTTGGCAATTCCTTACCCGGTTCAAGTGTTGTAACCACAGCACGACCGATGACGTGGCGATCATCACCTCTTCCGCCTTCGTTCACCCGTACACCCCACACATTATGGAACATAACCGGCTTACCGTTCACATTGCCAAGGTACAGACCGATATGTCCGGGCATCCAAATCAGCGTCTTGAAGGGACGAGCTGTGGAGGCAATGGTGCTAAGTTTTGTGGCGTCATCAAGTCCGGCAAGGGACATTTCTTGCGCCGAGCGATATTGCCCCCGTGAATTACGTGGCATGGAAACGCCAAAAGGTGTAAACATATCACGCATGGCTGACGAGCAATCACGATTTTCGTTCACGCCGCCCCAACCATAGGTTTGACCCATCATTATATTACCCACGCTGGCTACGTTCATGGCTGTCATGGGCATGGGCATGGTCACAGCATCCGCACCGGAGATGGTCGCCTGCACTGCCTTTGCCATGCCACCACTGCCAAGCTGTGGTACGAGCAAAGTAAATGAGCGACCGGAACGCACTTGCGGAAAGGTTGCGCCAATATATGAATGTCCAAGATGGCTCCCCTTGGAAGTGCGTAATTGCACTCGGTCTCGCACAAGAGCTGCCAGAGGTAATTTTCTGTAATTATTAATGAAAGTTTGATCTACAAAGGCCACATCCTTGGACTGTACCCAGCCACCGGCTATGGTGTTTTCAATAAAATACCACTTCCTGTCTTGTGAAACTTGGCTCACATACACCGGTAAGCCAATGGGCAAGGTGGCATATTGGAAATAATCAAAGGGCGAAAAACCGGGATTGGGCGTAGGTTCGCTAAAGCGTGGCTGCATGGTAGGCATTTCACGCAAAGACGTTTGGCGTAAAATTATGGCCGGCCTTTGCACATTGGGATAGCTTGCAATGCTGGCATTGGCTTTTAACTGTGACCATTCATAATCAGACCAAGAACTTACGCCACGGTAACCTCTAGCCGAACCAAATAATCTGGAAAATGTGCGGTGTGAGTATCCGGCCTTTCTTTGTGCCCAAGGTGCGTAGAAAAGGCGTTTGAACTTTGCCATTTCCGATGACTGTTCCGCCGAAGAAATGAGATTTCCGGACGAAACTTTTCGTGCATACACTGTCAAATCTTGCGGCAGGTTACGCACATCGGCTATGTTGCTGTCGGGACTTTGACCATAGCTTGGTTTGGGGGTTCCGCTTGGGCTAAACTTTCCCTTCTGTGCACACGCACCGAGAAAAGTTAAACAAAGCCCCAAACAAAGCAAACACGAGATTTTTTTTACGTTTTTCATGTACAATCTTTACTCCTCACAAATATTTTCCATACTTATGGTTTTATGTGTTGTAATATCCGGTCACATTCCAACTAACCGACCATAATTTATTACCATTATCATTCTACAGCGGTTTTATGGTCAATGTATATTTACGCAAAAAATCGCTGGGTAAATAACTCATTTTAGCCTTGCGCAGACCTTCTTCATCCAAATCTTGCTCTCTATTCACCAGCACGCAATCGGCACCGGCTTTTTGCACAAAATACATATTCATGGTCTGGTAGACACCTCGAATGCCGCTGCGCCCCTTTTCAAAATGCACCCCAAGGACTTGTTGTCCAATTCTTTCACCCACGCTAAAAGCCGCCAGTTCATCTTCCACATAAATGGTGCCCCCCACAAGATCCGGAAAGTCTTCCCAATGTGAAAGAACTCTATTTATGGCGGCATTTTCCGCTTGCAATGCAGTAGAACCGGCGCATTCATGCCACTTACACCATTCATCTTGCAATTTTAGCACATCTTCAATAATATTGGAAGTACTAAAATCCACTTGCCTATAATCCACATCACCATAATATTTTTTAAATGAATTTACATGGTTACGTTTTTTATGATAGCGATTACCCGACAATTGTGCCAAATCATCCTTGGCATATAAATACTCCCATTGCCCACGGCTTTCTTCACGCTGCACACGCCCCGGCAATGCATTTTCCAGTATAAGTACAAGTTGTTCCGGTACTCGTGTCAATACAGCCCCACCCTGCAAGAGACTGTGCGCCTGCCAGTCCACATCCTGCCAAGCACCAATGGGCGCTCTGTAGGTGGGCAAGGGGGCATGTATTTCTTGCAACGCTCCTTCTTGTAACCAACAGAGGCTGTCTTCAAAAAAACAATGTAAATCAAAGTATTCCTGCCAGCTCCACACATTAACAAATGTATAATCCATGGAGTGTACCGGACATACACCCCAAAGCCTTGCATAAGCTTCTTTGTGAGCTAGGGTAAGTGGGTAAAATTTCATGTTCATCCTTATAATGATTTATTATATGTGGTTATTGTCTTTAGTCCGCTACTTTTTATCTGGGGGGAAGGAAAACCCTTTTGCTAGCGCCAAAAAGGGTTT
>CAYJHK010000175.1:0-4602 GCA_964369515.1 uncultured Desulfovibrionaceae bacterium | reverse complement strand
CAAAATCATATTTAGCACATAAAGCTATATAAGAAAATAATTGTGCAGAGGTCTTCCTTTGTTAAGGTGAGCAAACAAAAGCGTATCAAAAGTAAATTGAATTGTCAATCAAGCTCGTAGCTCGTTTACTCGAAATTCCTCCGTAAACACAGCCGTTGATTATATCACAAGGTATAAACTAAAAGCAAATTAAGAGCTTATCCGTAAATAAATGCATCATAAGGCGAGTACAAGAAAAACTATTTTTATTCCGGACAAGGTTCTATGCCGCCACACGCTCCCACAACTCCCGTATCAAATGGCAAAGCACCCCCGTTGCCATTGTTTTGGAAATTACCGGCGTCAGCGCCGCCCTTGTAGGTGAAGGCGCCATTGCCCATGATGTGTTCAGGGCTACTGTCATTGGAAATTTGAATTTGTTCCTTGGGGATGCGTCCCATAACGACGGGGGCATCTGCCGATACATCTGCTGATGAGCCGGCAGAATCAGCCTGAACGTCCTCTTCTTTTTTCGGCTTTTCCATTGGGGTCGGGCTATGAACGGTGAGCGGCAAGGGAGCTTTATATGAGGTGTCGCTTCCGGAGCGTGGTGCTAAAAAACCGGGTAAGCCTTTGTATTCAATAACAGGTACCACCTCTATGCCATTACGTGCAAGGTAAGAGGAGTTGATAAGTGTTCTGAATTTTAGAATAATATTTGAGAATATGCCTTGGGTTGCGGCGGTATTAATATTTTGTCTGGCAAGAGTTATGGCCTCCAAGGGGCTATGGCCTTTTTCAAGATTGTCTTGCATAAGGGCAATGAGTGCAAGGTCTTGATCGTTCTTGGCTATGGGGAAAAATGCAGCGGATGCCGAGTTGTTTAAAGCGGCCACAGCGTCGAGGCATGATGGGCATGTGGGTGAAAAATATACATTTACCGTGCTGTTTTCCGTTTTGTGTATGGCCCAGGGGAGCATATTTTCACGAACCACGCTGCCAACATTGGCTATGAAAAACAGGAGCCAGAACAAAACGAGCCATGAGCGAGGAACGGGCAGATCGAAGGTGTTGTTGGCATGTCTGAAGGCCGAATAGCTCAAGGCAAAAAGGATGGCCACCACCAGACACGATATGCAAGAGGCGGTGAGGAGCATAAGGAATAAAAAGCCCACATCTGCCACTAAACAGGCACCGGAAACAATAATACCAAGCACAGGCCGGCCGCTGAAGGAGAGAATGACCAGCAGGGCAAAGGCTGCGCAGCCAAACCACCAAAGGGAGATTCCCCCTATGGAAATGTCCTTACTTATGTCGCAACCTGCTGAAATGCATATATCAATGGTATTGCCATAGGCAGACCATGCGCAGAAGATAAGTCCGGCTAAAGACGCAAGCAGTGGGCCAATCATTATTAAAGGGGCATCGGAATTTTGTTGCATTCTAGATCCTTTTACTAAAAAAACTAAGTCACAAGCATATCTTCATAAATATTCGATAAATAAATTATTTATAATTAGTTGATATATTATAAAAAATGATGATATTTATCTATCAATGAAGTATGCTCTCTCGCTTAGCTGTCATGTTTTACGGCAGCTTCTTGAGTAATCGGCTGTCCGACAGCTTGTTAAAAGTGCTATCAATTCGTACATAAATTATCTTTGCGACAATGTAAAAGTGAAAAATCATACCTTACCTTGGCGCAGGGCTTGCGTAATTTACGGTAAATATTGAATGAAAAAATTTTTCCCATGTGCGTTATTCGCGAACTGTCAATATAATCGTATATTTAAGCGCCGCAACATTTTTTATACTTTCGGCCGCTTCCGCAAGGACAGGAGCTATTGCGTCCTACTTTTTCAGACTTTGCCTGCACTGGTGTTTCTTCAGCGTCGATGGGGCCGGAGTAAGACATGGGAACTTCTTCAGTATGGCGTAATTCTTCCAATTCTTCCGGTTCGGCAGTGGCAAGGCGTACACGGGTAAGTCCTTTGAAGACATTTTCACGGATGCGGAAAATCATGTTCTGAAACAGTTCAAAGCCTTCACGTTTATATTCCAGTTTCGGGTCTTTTTGACCATAGCTGCGCAGGTTAATACCATCTCGCAAAGAGTCCATATTGCGCAAATGTTCTTTCCATGCTTTGTCCAGTTCTTCCAGCATGTAATAGCGCACAACGTAGCTGAAAATATCTTGAGCCTCATCGTCATTGTGGTCGCCGTCGCTGTTGTGGTCAGCGGTCATTGCTTGTGCATCCGCTTGTAAGAGTTGCAAAACTTTTTCCACATATGCCTTTGTTTCTTCATGGCTTGGGAGGGGCTTATCCTTGGCGAGCACATCACCAATGCGCTCAAAGGAAAATACTTCTTGTAAGCGAGCACGCACCATGTCTTCATCATCTTGGCTTAAAGGGTGTTTTGCCGAGCTTTGGGCAATGGGGGTATAGATATCGTCGAGGACATCTTCACAAAATTCATCCAGTACCGATTCAAAGTTGTTTGCTTCAATGAGTTCACGGCGTAAAGAGTAAATAACTTCACGTTGTTGGCTCATGACGTTGTCATAATCCAAAAGGGTTTTGCGGATTTCAAAGTGATGGCCTTCCACACGTTTTTGCGCCCCTTCCACAGCCCGTGTAACCATGGCATTTTCAATGGATTCGCCATCTTCAAGGCCAAGTTTTTGCATAAGACCGGCAATGCGATCCGATCCGAAAAGGCGCATAAGGTCATCTTCAAGGGAAAGGTAAAAACGAGAAGAGCCGGGGTCGCCCTGACGTCCGGAACGTCCACGTAATTGATTGTCGATGCGTCTGCTTTCGTGGCGTTCGGTACCAAGAATGTGCAGGCCGCCAAGCTCGACTACATCGTCACCAAGCACAATGTCCGTACCACGTCCTGCCATATTGGTGGCAATGGTTACTTTTCCTTTTTGCCCTGCCTGAGCCACAATTTCTGCTTCTTGTTCGTGATGTTTTGCATTGAGCACATTGTGGGGGATGCGCTTTTGTTTGAGCATGTGCGAAATCAACTCAGAGTTTTCAATGGATATGGTACCCACAAGCACAGGTTGACCGCTTTGATGCAGTGCAGTGATGGAGTCCACAATGGCCGCAAATTTTTCTTGGCGAGTGCGATAGATGAGATCCGAGAAGTCCTTACGAATCATGGGCATATTGGAGGGCATACTGATGACTTCAAGCCCATAAATTTGTTGAAATTCAACGGCTTCTGTGTCGGCTGTGCCCGTCATGCCGCTCAGCTTGTCATAAAGTCGAAAATAGTTTTGGAAGGTGATGGAGGCAAGCGTTTGATTTTCAGCCGCAATTTTAACGCCTTCCTTGGCTTCCAATGCTTGGTGCAGTCCGTCGGAAAAGCGTCTGCCCGGCATCAATCTTCCGGTAAATTCATCCACGATGACCACCTGCCCGTCTTGGATTATGTATTCAATATCTTTGCGGAAAACCGTATGCGCCTTCAAAGCCTGTAGTATGTGATGTTGCGCTGTGATGTGCGTTGGGTCAAAGAGGTTGTCAACATTTAAAAGCTGTTCACATTTGGCAACGCCTGCTTCGGTGAGCATGGCCGTGCGTGCTTTTTCGTCAATGGTGTAATCTACGTTTGCTTCAAGCTTGCGAACCACTTGGTCGATTATGTGATATTGACCGACCGACTCTTCGGAAGCACCCGAAATAATAAGTGGAGTACGGGCTTCATCAATCAAGATGGAGTCCACTTCGTCCACAATGGCAAAATTATGTTTACGCTGTACGAGTTGGTCGTTATAAAACTTCATATTATCACGTAAGTAGTCAAAGCCAAACTCATTATTGGTACCATAGGTTATGTCGGCGGCATAGGCGGCCTTACGCTCGGCATCGTTAAGCCCGTGCACGATAACACCCACGGTAAGCCCAAGGGCTGAGTAGATTTCGCCCATCCAAGCGGCATCACGGCGGGCAAGATAATCGTTAACTGTAATGACATGCACGCCCTTACCGGAAAGGGCATTGAGCACCACGGGAAGCGTTGCCACAAGGGTTTTGCCTTCGCCTGTCTTCATTTCGGCAATTTTTCCCTTATGCAACACAATACCTCCAAGTAATTGGACGTCATAATGGCGCATACCCAAGACACGCCTTGAAGCTTCTCGAACCAGAGCGAATACCGGTATGAGTACATCATCAAGGGATTTTGCGCCGTTTTGCACTTCTTCTTTAATAATGCCAATGCGTTCACGTATTTCATCGGGGGTAAGGCTTTCCATTTCTGCTTCAAGCGCATTTATGGCAAGCACCATATGTTTTTTGCGCTTTAAATAGCGTTCGTTCTTACTGCCAAAAATTTTTCTGAAGATATATCCAAACATGAAAACCTCACTAAGTGCCCGTATTGTATGTATAGTTATGTTGGTTGCGCATGTGTTCCATACTGCATTGTCTAATTAAAGATGTTGAACATACAGTAAAAAAAACACACTGGCAATGGAAAAATAAGCTGCAAAATTGCAATGTCAAGTTGCGCAAAGCACAAAAATCTATTTATTCCGCGTTTCACCACGTGACTCCGAATGTGTTAATAATTCTCATTAACATATAAAAATTTCTTGGCTACTTGAGT
>CAYJHK010000174.1:0-4644 GCA_964369515.1 uncultured Desulfovibrionaceae bacterium | reverse complement strand
TTTTTCCAAAAAGGTCCCTCCCCCAAGAAAATTTTTACAAATTAGAATCACGTGCTTGTGGGGCTATATAAAATTATGATTTGGTGGAGACGGGGAGAGTCGAACTCCCGTCCAAAAATATTCCACATCAAAGCGTCTACAGGCATAGGTTAGGTTTCATTCTCGTCGCAGATGTGGCCCCCAACCGGGCGATCCTTGACCAGTTCGCTGCAAGATTTTCATGTTGGTACCAGCAAACGCATACCTTCACTAGCCTAATAAAGTGTCGCCGCACCGGATTATTAGGCGTCATCCGGATTGACGAGGTCATCGAGTGACCGTTGCCGCGCTGGTATTAAGCAGCGTAGGCGTAGTCGTAATCGTTCTTGGCAATTACTTTGTTGCCGCTTTTAACGAGGCCAGCGGCGCCTCGACCTGCAACTTTGGCTTCATTATCCCTGTCGAAACCAATGCGTCCCCATAAAATTGCTCCACAAAATTGCGTAGGAAAAGAATATAAGCACTTCACACAAAAAAAGCAAGTGCTATGTGGCGGTATAATTTTTTTTATGTGTCTTGTAGCGTCTATATACCCAAAATCCCAAAGAAAGTGACACAATATACATAATGGCGCTTAAAATAAATTGAAGTGCTCCATCAAGATGCAAGCCGCTGCCCATGGTGGCAAAGATGAAATTTTGCACGCTAAAGCCGATGGCAGAGCCTCCCAGAAATGCACGAGCCGGAATGGGGCTTACTCCTGCCAAGAAATTGGTCAAAAAATTACTGCCCAAGGGAATAATGCGCACCACAAGCGTGAGTAAAAAAGGTGATTGGCAGATGAAATCCGTAAAATTTTGCATTTTATGTGCATATTTTTCACGAATTAAGCGTTGTCCCAGAAAACGTGCATAACAAAAACATAAACAACACGCCAGCGCATTGGCAATCGTAGCATAAATCGTTCCAAGCCACATACCAAAAATATAACCGCCGAGCAAGGAGCACGCTTGCCTAGGTATGCCCATGGCGGTGAGCATTGTCACAATTCCAATATATATTACAACACCTTGCATACCTTGATTGCGGACAAAATCGTCCATCCAAGCCTTGTCGAGAGTTTTCCCTATATCCATGACAAAAAACAAGAAAATCGCCAAAAACAGCAGTAAGAAGATGGAAAAAATACGCACATAGGCCAATTTAGTCATTATTTCTCCGCATACAAAATTGTAAAAAAAGCAAGGCCAATTGTCCCACAAAAAGCACAATATCGCTATCTACATAAGCAATAACACTTATGCAAAATGCACCAATGCTAGGAAGCGCAAAACTTAAATGCGTTTTATAAAGAAAAATCGCCTGTAAAACTATACCTAATATCAAGAGGATAGGCGCAAAATACACATTCCACAACAAAAAAATATCCATGGCTTTATATAATGTAGATGGAAAAGCATTGCAAATTAAAAAACGGTGATTATATTTTTGCTACTGCCAAGGAAAACGCAGAGAATTCTTTTTAGAGGTGTTTCATGATTACCCTTACTCCCCGTGAAATCGTTGCAGAGCTAGATAAATATATCATCGGCCAAGAGCAAGCAAAGCGTATGGTTGCCGTGGCTGTGCGCAACCGTTGGCGTCGCAACCAACTGCCCGTTGAATTACGTGATGAAGTTGCGCCAAAAAACATTATAATGATGGGACCTACAGGCGTTGGCAAAACAGAAATTGCCCGCCGCCTTGCCAAATTATGCGCCGTGCCCTTTGTAAAAGTTGAAGCCACAAAATTCACCGAAGTTGGCTACGTAGGGCGTGATGTGGAATCCATGGTGCGAGATCTCATGGAAATCAGTATCAAGCTTGTGCGTGAAGAGGAAAATAACCGTGTAAAAGCCGCCGCCGAAGCCGCTGCCGAATCTCGTTTGCTCGACTTGCTTTTGCCGGCTTCCTTTGGAATGGACAATAACCGTGACTCCACTCGTGAAAAACTGCGCCAACAATTTCGCCTAGGATATATGGACGATCGAGAAGTGGAAATGGAAGTCATGGAACAATCCGGCCCCACCATTGACGTTTTTGCCATCCCGGGCATGGAAAGCATGGGCTCGCAAATGAAGGATATGTTTGGCAAAGCCTTTCCGCCAAAACCCAAACGACGCAAAATGAAAATCGGCCAAGCCTTCACTGTACTCGTGCAAGAAGAGTCGGACAAATTGGTGGACGAAGATGCCATCATGGAACTTGCTCGCCAGCGAGTGGAAAATGGCGGTATTATTTTTATTGACGAAATCGATAAAATTGCCAGCACATCCTCGCAACGCTCCTCGGATATTTCACGAGAAGGCGTCCAACGTGACCTGCTCCCCATCGTTGAAGGCAGTGTTGTTAATACAAAATACGGCATGATTCGCACCGACCATGTGCTCTTCATTGCCGCCGGTGCTTTTCACTTCAGTAAACCTTCGGATCTCATACCCGAATTGCAAGGGCGTTTCCCCTTACGTGTTGAACTACAAGCACTTGGAAAAGAAGAATTTTATCGTATCCTAACCGAACCGGACAACGCCCTTACACGCCAATATGCCGCCTTGCTTGACACAGAAAGCGTGCACATAGAATATAGCGAAGACGGCCTGCAAGAAATAGCCGGATTTGCTGAAGAAACCAATAATGATACCGAAAATATCGGCGCACGGCGACTCTATACCATCATGGAAAAAATCCTTGCCGACATCTCCTTCGACGCTCCGGATAAACCCGGCACAAAGGTGCTTGTGGATGAGGTCTTTGTTCGTGAGCATTTGCAAGACGTGCGTGAGGATAAGGACTTAAGTCGCTATATTTTATAACTATGTTTAGTGACTAATGTTTAGTGGCTAGTGGATAGTGGATAGTGGATAGTTATGGAGCGCAGCCACTTCATCCACTAATCACTAATCACTAATCACCAATCTAGGCACTGACCACTAACTAAGGCACAATCATGAGCTGCATATTCAGCGTAAGCGAGCTTACCGCCAACATAAAAGGAAGTTTGGAAAAAAGCTTCCCCTTTGTATGGGTGCGAGGAGAAGTGAGTAATCTTGCTCGTCCAAGTTCCGGACATATTTATTTTGCTCTTAAAGACCAAGAAGCTCTGCTCAACTGCGTGTGGTTCAAAAACGCTCAACGAAAAGAAGAAAAGTTTGACCCCCTTACCGGTGAAGTGTTTGAAAATGGACCACGCCCCTCCATGGCCGAAACCATGGTCAACGGGCAAGAGATATTATGCGCCGGCAACCTCTCTGTCTTTGCCCCCCGTGGCAGCTATCAACTCATAGTTTCACTGGCACAGGAAGGCGGACAAGGCGCACTGTATGCCGCCTTCGAAGCACTGAAAATAAAACTTGAAGCGCAGGGCTATTTCAACAAGGCACGTAAACGTTCCCTACCTTTACACCCACGCCGTGTGGCCGTAATCACTGCCCAAAGCGGAGCGGCCATTCAAGATTTTTTGCGTATCGCAAGTGCACGGGGTCTTGCCGCACGCATTGACATCTATCCCGTTGCGGTGCAGGGCAGTGCGGCTGCGCCTGAAATTGTGCAAGCATTTGAAACAATAAATAGAAAAGTACAGCTCAACGCCAACAATGCCCCCGAAGTCATTGTGCTCATTCGTGGTGGCGGTTCGCTGGAAGATTTGTGGGCATTTAACGAAGAAAGCGTGGCAAGAGCTATTTTTATGTCATCATTACCGGTGCTTACAGGCATTGGACACGAAGTGGACACCTCCATTGCCGACTTAACCGCCGATATGCGAGCAGCCACCCCCACCCATGCGGCGCAAATCCTCTGGCGTTTGCGCCACGAATATACACAACATATCGATGCACTGGAAATGGCACTTGGCAAATCCATACACAGAACCATCGAAAATATCAGTGAAAAACTTCTCCATAAAGAACAAGCCATCAAATGGCTCTCTCCCATGAACACCCTACACCAAAGGCAAACAAGGCTCCAAGAAATCATAAATAAATTACAGTGGTTTACCAACAAAACCTTGGAGGACAAACGACGCACAATCAACGCTCTGGAAGCAAAACTCCCCAATATTTTCAATGAATTTGCAACACTTGAGCATACAATGGCAACACTTGAACTACGACTTAAACACAGCACCGAACGCCTCATCTCACACAAAGAACAGGTCTTCATACGCTGCGAAAAAGCCCTCCCCCCCTACCTGAGAAACCACATACATGCTTGCGAAATGACACTGCAAAAACTTGAAGTAGAACTGAAAAGCGCAGACCCACTCTCCCCCCTATTACGGGGTTATGCACTCGTACAAGACGCCAACGGCAAAACACTGCGCTCAGTAAAAAATATGCATCACGAACAAGACATTCACTTGCAGCTGGCCGACGGAAGCATACATGCCTTGGTTAAAAATATCCAAGAAGAATGACTTGAATGATACCTTTGTACAAATGCGCGAATTAATTCGGAAAAATGGTTTTCCATAGTTGTATATACGCAGCATTTCTTCAAATAACACGGCATTCTAATTTGTAAAAATTTTCTTGGGGGAGGGACCTTTTTGGAAAAAGGTCTCCTCCCCCAACCCCCCACCCCCAAAAACTTTTCATGCGCCATATTATTTACTTCGTAAATAATATG
>CAYJHK010000173.1:0-4672 GCA_964369515.1 uncultured Desulfovibrionaceae bacterium | reverse complement strand
ACGCTTCATTTTGCAGCACCAAAAAGTGCCATGGTTCAAAGCCAAATGAAGATGGTGACAGCCGCCCTGCTTCTAAAATGGTGTTAAAATCTTCATCCGTGATTTTGAAGTCCGCATCAAAAGATTTACAAGCATGACGAAAGTTCCATGCTTTGAACAATTGTTCGCTTATGTGAGACATATTACCTCCAAGATATTAAAAATAAACTCAAACCTATCACGCTGTTTCACACGTAATACAAACATGAAACACTCACAATGTAAAGTCGACTAAGAGCCACAAAAAAAGGAAGAGAATATTTGCCTTGGCAAAAACTCCCTCCCCCATCAAAAATCATAGAAAAATAAATACAATAATCTATATTCCGACGAATTACAGCCGTTAATACTGCTTTTTAATATAGCTCTCGAGGCTGGTATTAAGCTCCTTACCTAAAAGGTCATCGGGCGCACTTTGCAGGCGTTCCTCGCAGATTTTTGCGGCCTTTTCCAAAATGCATATTTGTCCTTCGGCATTCCATTGGTCATAATTGGTCCAGCAAGACACTTGCGGCACCCATTGGTCTTTACAGGCGTCAAGCGTTTGCTGGTCAAAGAGGAAGGACTCGGTATGCGGTATGGAAAGGAGATTATCAATATTAAAGTCCAATTCGTTAGTGGGCAGGCCGGCCATCATAAGATGTACTCTATCGATCATTTCCTCATCAATTATATATTTTTCGTATGATACCGTCATCATACCATCAAGAATGCCGAGGCATTCGTTAACCATGTGTGTTCCGCCCATAAAGAGTTGGATATAGTTTTGCATTGTTTCATAGCCGGCTTGAATGTCGGCAATTTTCGCATCTGTATTGCCGGCAAGGGTTCTGGTTGGCAGATGATATATTTGCTGGCAAAGTTGCAATGCTGCCCTATCCACCAAATTCACTTCGGGAGAAGACGTCACATAGGCTCCGCTGCGCATATCGGAAGAATACGTTGCCGTACCGTAGATAACCGGCACGCCGGGACGCACCACTTGCGCAAGCACAAGTCCGGCCAAAATTTCGGCATTTTGCGCCACAAGCGCACCTATGGGCGAAATGGGAGTGCTGACACCAAGCATGGGAGCACAAAGTACGGTTACGGGCTGATTTCTTTCGGCATAGGCAATGATACAATCGGCGGATTCTTCGGCGCATTGTAAGGGAGAGAGCAGGCATACCGAAGCGGTGATGCAATAATGATCGGCCAAATAATTTTCACCGAGTATCATGTCCAGCATATCCATAACTCGCACATTATCTTGATAATTGGTGGCAGGATAGGACAGCATGGGCTTATCGGTATGTTTGAGTAGTTCATGGGTAATGCGCAGCTGTTTATCAAGGCCGTTGACTTCATGTGGATCCACACTTACTTGTCCCACGAAGTCGTTGACGTGGCTTGTCTGTCCAAGCTTATAGAAATTGCGTACATCTTCCATGCTACCGTGGCGTCTGTTTCCTTGCCTTTCTTGCACATAGACCGGTCCATGATTTTGCATGATGTATACTTTTTTCTCTTGACCTTCGCCCACATAGATACTCTTATGGCTATCTCTTGCTTGCCATAAAAAACCTGAAGGGGCTTGAGCTATGCAACTATTGACAAGATGCGGCGGAAATTTTACACAATCTCCGTCAAGCTTAGCACCGTGCTTTTTCAGGATTTCCTTAGCTTTTTCCGAATAGAACATCACACCTTTTTCTCGCAAAACTTGCAAGGTCAATTCATGTACACGTTGCACTTGTTCCGGTGTAAGTACCTTAAATTCATTGGTAAACATTTTCTCTCCTTTACATCTCAAACTCATATAATTTTCATAAAAAAGTGCCCTCGTACAAACAAGGGCACTTTATAATTAATTATTTTTCAAGGGAAGCTTTATCGGGCGTCTTATCGGGAAAATCCATCTTAAACATCTTAATAATGGAATAAATATAGGCAAAAGTCACCAAAACGAAGGGACTTGCCGCCACAATGGCCAAGGATTTAATGGCGCTGAAACTCCCAAGTAGCTGGAATAAAATACCTGTAAGACCAATAATCGCACCCCAAACAACACAGTTCATAAGCGCAGGCTGCGAACTGTCAGAGGTGGTTTGCTGTGCCAAGAAGAAGGAAGCAGCGTTGGCGGTGGTTACAGCAAAAAGAATGAAGCAAATGAAGGCTACATAGCTTAAAACCGTACCAAGGGGGAAGGTACCAAGCACCATGTAGAGAGCTTTTTCCGGATTGCTTTGTACAAATGAATACACATCAATCACATTGGTAAGCTGCAAGTAACCGGAGTTAGCACCCCAAACACCAAACCAAATAATGCAGAGGATACAAGGGGTAATGGATACGCCGAGTATGAATTCACGTAGGGTTCTGCCGCGGGAAATACGTGCAACCACACCGCCGGTAAAGGCAATGTAGGAAGCATTCCAAAGCACGAAGAATACCGGCCAGTCATTAGCCCAAGTGTTTGTATTTTCAACACCACCGGCATCGAGCCAGAAAATACTGCTGGGGATTTTCCAAACAAAGTCACCCACAACCTCGACCAAGAGTGACATAATATAGCTAAGCGGCGTAGAACTTAAAGCAAGCACGGCAAAAAGTAGGAAAAAGGCCAAATAACCTGTGGACTCACTCAGAATTTTAATACCCTTGGAAAGGCCTGTGGAAGCAGATACAATATAAGCAATGATGATGGCAAGCATAACACCAATTTTTGCACTGTCGGGAAGGGTAATACCAAAAAGCAGCAAGCAAGCATACGAAATAGAAGCTACACCAAGACCGATCATCATGGATACGCCGCCAATGGTGGCAATACAAGCCAAGATATCCACAATTTTACTTATAATTGTGTCGTTACAACGCTCACCCAAGATACCGTAAAGTCCGGTGGACGTGCGATATGGTTTGTTATAGCGAATGGCAGCATAACCGATGGCCCAGCCGCCAATGGCAAAGAGCGGAAAGCCCAAAATACCCCAGTTAACAACAGCAAGACGAATGGCTTCGGTTAAGCCTTCGCCCTTACCGGCATGACCGGCATCGATTACTGTGGGCGCAGTGAAAAGGTGAGTGATGGGTTCTGCAGAACCAAAGATAACAAAGCCCGTACCTAAACCGGTACAAAAAAGCATAGCTACCCACGCATAAAAAGAAAACTCGGGTTTTGCATCTTCATTCCCGAGTTTTACATGCGCATACTTACTGCAAGCAAGCCAAGCACAAGCTATAATGGCTGCAGCAGCCGTAAGCATAATCACCCAATTCATGTTTTTCAAAATCATGTTTTGCGCAGTTAAAAACAATTTCCCCGTATCTGTGGGGGCAGCAACGGCAAATCCGATGATTACAGCGTACAAAATTGCCACCGGCCAAAAAATCATCGGGGTGTAGGTTCCAAAAAAAGTTCTCTTCGTTGACACAAAATACCTCGCTCTTACTTTAAAGCAGTTAACAAAAATAAGACACTAAACAAAATCATTTTAGAAAAAATGACCTATTATAATTATGTAAGGTAAAAGCTTAAGAAACTTTCATCTTAACATGTATAACCATTATGAACTTTCTACATACAAACAAATCTCACAATGAACTTTCTAAATTTTGAAATCTGCATTTTTGATTACTTTCTCACTCGTACACAAAATAAACAAGTTAGTCAATACACTTTGAATAAAAAAGAGATGCTTATAATTTTATGTTAATAAATTTCATAATTTATTTGATAAAAAAAATTTAACTCCACTGAAAAAAAAATAACATAGCTCAATGGAAAACAATTCAAAATTGAGTTTATTTTAAATCTTAACCACTAAATACCAGACTCAAAGCAGTTCGTCAATACATTTTGTCTATAAGTGACAATTTTTAATTTTAAATAACTAAATTTATGTGTATAATTTTCATAAAATGCTCCCTCACAATCTCAAACGAGGTCAATTTAAATGAAGCACACAAAAATGCTTGTAAAAATACGCTCATTGCATTATCAAGCAAAACAGACTATCGGGCTTTGGCGGCCTGTTGAAAAGTCAAGCTTATGCGGTGCGTTCAAAAAGTGCCGGATAAGGGAGGCGAAGCTTTTTGCAAAGGGAGTGTATAATGATTATTGTATATACCGGAAACGGCAAGGGAAAAACCAGCGCATGTGTGGGACAAGCCATACGTGCACACGGCAACAATATGCGTGTTTGCTTTGCCCAATTTATGAAGTCAGACCAACAAACCGGCGAACAACAATTTTTGCAAAAGCTCTTGCAAGAAGATTTTTTCATCGGCGGGAGAGGTTTTTTTACCCATGAAGATCAACGTGCCGAGCACCGTGCTGCCGCCAAACTTGTGCTCGCTTGGGCACACAAAAAAATAGCTACCGCACAAATGCTCATCCTTGACGAATGCCTGTATGCCCTAAAAAGCGAGCTTGTAAGCCAAACAGAAGTAGAAGAGCTTATTACCGTATGCAACAAAAAAGCTGTACACCTTGTACTCTCAGGGCGTGGGCTACCCATCTGGCTCACAAAACGTGCGGATATTGTTTCGGAAATCGTTGATGTTAAACATGCGAGTAAGGCAGGAGTAGGGGCCACACAAGGCATAGAATTTTAGCAGTGCGTTGAAAAAGGGGCACCTGCTGCGTCAGGCT
>CAYJHK010000172.1:0-4703 GCA_964369515.1 uncultured Desulfovibrionaceae bacterium | reverse complement strand
GTTGAAAAACCCCCATCTGCTACGTCAGCGACAAAAATCCAACATCTTATGTATGCCCAATACACTGCGATGCTTGATTTTTTTGTTTCCTTGCATCTGGCGCTTTTTGAACGGACTGCTGAAAATTGACTTTTTCAACAGGCTGTTAGTATCGGGTGAAGAATACGTGATTTGAATTTAATAAGTGATAACCGTAATGCTTTTGAGATGCGGCGGTTGGTACTATTAAATCATTCTTTCATTAAAATAGCCTTATCCTGTTTATATTCCATGCCGTTATATAAACAAATGCAGGCTCTTTCCAACTGACCGCCAATATACATGGCGTGACCAATGTCAGAAATGACACAGTTTCTATAAAGTTGATTTTGAATTTCTTGCGGTTTTTTACCCCTATATTCCGTGAGAAATTCATTGTTGGGGGAAAAATGTTGCACAACAATTTCTGAATCCTCCTGCGATACAGTTATTTGCAAATAGCCATTGGGATCCATTTTTATGGTCTTGCCATATTCTAATTCATCGTCAATGAATGACTGAACATTGGACAAATCCGATGCGTCTATGGATATGGAATGCGAGATGATGCATATGGTAGCCGGTTTAAGCTGCTGCTTAAGTCCCGACTCAAGCCCCTTATATCCATTAACTTTCTCACAAACATGTTCAAGTATACCCAAAAGCCCCAGCGCATTCTTAGGCCAAGCATTGGTACCATTATGCGATCTGAACGTTGCCGTAAGGTGAAGTTCCGCATCAATTTTACGGAAAAAAACACTGGACAGACAGGGAGCTGATTCTCCGCTTATATCTACTCTATTATCCCAAAGCGTAATGTAGGAATGCCGACTGTCACCTTCTTGAGCAAGGTCTTCTATAACACGATCAAGCGATGTCGTGCTCTCATCAAAATAATTTCCAAGCCTGTTACCATATGTATAAGGTTCCCATTCTTTTGGGGGCGCAGGATTAAGAAATTCCTTTTGATATTTCAAAATCATTTCAGGTGACACATTATGTGCTCGTAAATCTTCGTCGTCATATTTTTGGGGTAAGCTTATGACAACCTTAACATTGTGGAGTTCATTTCTTTTCTTTCCGCTTCTAAAAGATACAGGTACTCCAAATCGCTTTAGCCGCACGAGCAATTGTCGCCAAGCATCGAAAATCGTATCGCCTACAATACTATGCGAGCGAATATCACTGGGAAACGAGCCAACAACAATCTCCGGCAAGGGGACTTGCACCCTTTCAAGCGCACTGCAAACGTCCACAGAGCGAGCTGTATACTTGCCGATAAATTTGGCCAGCTTTTCCATGTCAGTAATTTTAGTTGTGGACAATGATATAACTTGGGGCTTGTGCTTAAACATCTCTAAGCGCACCAAGTTATCCATAATATAATGGACTTCATTGCCAACAATCTTTACTTGCTCAAGCTCCTTCACCGTGCCATCGTCAAAAATATATTCTTGGAATTCCCCTGTGCCCTGCTCGCCACGCTCAAAAAAAGATGTCAAATGAATTCCCGATTCCGACATATCCTTTCCGAAAATGACAATGGTATCAATTTGAGGATTATAGAGGAGATTTCTCAACATAATTTTCAAACCGCCGCCAAACAATCCTCCAATAATTGCCATGGGTGAAGTTTGGGCTGACATATCAACTCCGGCCTGCCTAAGTTTTTCTTCTATAAATTCAGGTGGTGTCCACAGCGTGCAAATTGCAAGAGTTCCATGGGAATTTAAAACCAGACACTTTTGAGCGGGGATGGAAAATTTGAATTGCATCCGACTATTCCGAAGGAAGCAATCTTTCCGAAGAAGGTCCCATGATAGTCCCTGCTATCTTCTGCATGGCTTCTTCCGAAAGTCTGATTTGTTTATATACCATAAAAAGCTCTTGTGCCCGTTTATTCCACTCTGCATCCCTTTCTTTATTAATGGATTCATATTGTAATTCATAAAAAACTTTGGAAACGTTGGCAGCCGCCAAAAGCTCAATGCAGCGGATGCAGGGAGCCAATGTACAATATAGCGAAGCCCCTTCAATATCAATATTCAGCTGTTTTGCCCTCTTAATGGCATTTTCCTCAGCATGAATACTGGGACATATCAAGAACTTATCTCTATCGGGAATATTTTTATGCCGTCTGGTACAAAAAATATCATGCGCTGTATTTTCATCGGAACAATGGGGCTCATTGGGTGCTGCTCCATTATAGCCTGTGACAAGAACTCTGTTGCCTTTTACAAGCACACAACCTACGGGGCGTGAGGAGCATGTGGATCTCACGCTGGCAATTTTGGCAATGGCCATAAAATATTCATCCCAAGAAGGGCGTTTTAAGAGTCTGCGCTGTAATAAATCCATGAACTTTACCTATTTACTTGAAATGCAAAACAACTTACAGAGTTATCCATCCGGCAAGCCGGAAAACTATGCTTGACCTCTGGGGCCGCCAACATTGTTGAACGCAGAATTGAAATTTCTGTATAACGCTTTATTGTTTTCTATTCTGTGCCATTTTTTAATGAAATTCTTGGGGATGACATCTTCGGCAATAATCTTTACTTCATTCCAATTTCCCTCAGGAATAGGATACGCATAATAAGGGAGATGCTCCGGCACATTTTCTATAAAAATCACTTGTGGATGCTGCCATTCCAAGCGAGCCGTATACATGCGATGCATACCATCATTGATAATGTAAGATGTCACACCCGAAGCTTCTTTGCAGGCTTCAACCACAGGGGGCAGCACATCAATGGGGTCGGTGCTTTCGTTGGTCTTAATGGTCACGTACCCATCAAGGTTAAAAAGATCCACGCCAAATTTATCCAATTCCCATTTAAGTCGCTGAACTTTATTTAATCCACTGGCCAGAACATAACGCTGGGCAGGAATTGCAGTCACCATTGACGCTTTGGTATCATGAAATGCTACACACTTAAGGCTGATTTGCGCATGGGCATAAGGATATACATCCGGATCTGCCAGCATGGTAACTTGTTGTAATTTTTGTATGAGTTCAGCTTGCGAATGTCTTACGCAGCTAATAATCTGAAATGTATTACTCATTATGGTTTCCTTTATGTATTGCCTTTATAACACTCAAACATTCGGCGTGACTTTTGACTCTTACAAGCCTTTTCAATTCAGTTTGTGGGCAAGACCTCGGGTTATTGTTCATGGAGAGCAAAATTCCGGTAGAACCACGCTCTATACATGGTTTCATGTCGTTATTCATTGAGTCCCCGATCATGAGTATATCTTTAGCCGGAACTGAAACGGCTGAATACACATATGAATAAAATTCATCACTCGGCTTACAGCTGCCGATTTTGTAGCTTAAAAATAAACCATTGGCATTATTAGCAAAAGCATTTAAATGCGCTTTAAGTGCGTCATAAAAAGGAGGCCACAGGTTTGACACTATATAATAGTCAATCCCAAGCGCAATGATGTCATCACAAAAAGCCTTTGCTCCCTCTAAAGGTTGGCAAGCTTTCATTTGCGAGTCCCAAAAGTCTCTGATTGCAAGGCTTTGTGCGTCTTTTATATTTACTTCAAGCTCTGACTTCAGCAAATCCACAAGCTCTTCCGAAGATGTAACATCCCTACAAAAAACAATTCTCGAGACAATGCGCTTGTTTTCTAGAGGGATTCCCAATAAATTACATATAAATGTGGCCGGGGATTCGTTTGGCCCCCCCAGCAAGGTCATGCCTACATCGATGAAAAGAGTGGTCACTGTGATTCACCTATTTTAACTGATTAAGTTGGCGCAGGATATAACACTCTATGATTTTTATCAAGGTCTTGTGAGCTACTGAAAATAAAATAGCTTTGCACATAAAAATGTGTATTGAGAAGCATTTACAATGACAAGAGATTTACAGGCTATTAAGAAGTTTTTATGCGGACACACCTAAGAAAGACGCAATAATTGCTGTGTTTTCAGCAAGCTACCCTGTTCTGCGCCTGACTGTGTTGCTATGACAAGATGCTTTGGGCTTTGTTCTATAGTTCTTAGTTGTGTGAGTAAATTTTTAAATGTCTGTACGCTCTCTTCCAGTGAACCTGAATTATCAATGGTATATATGCTTGGAATTTCTTGCTCCAAAAATAAACCCATGCGCAGACGGGCACTAATTTCGGCGGCATTTTCACGTTCCCGTGCCATAAGTCGTTGCTCCAGAACCTCTTGGCTAGCATTAATGAGTACAGGAACAAGGTCGGGGTAGAGTTTTTGCGCTGCACTTAAATATTTACGTGAACCATTCATCACCACCAAATAATTTTGCGCTAGAGCCTCATTAATGTCTTGGCATATTCCGTAATAATACCCATGGCTTTGCCAGTGCAACACGAAAAACCCTTGTGCCAAGAGCGAAAGAAATTCATTTTCATGCAATGGTATATGCCTTTCCGAGCTGTGACTGTCAAGGCGTGTAATATAGCGGATTGCAATATGTAAAGGGCGAAGATGTTGTGACTTTTCAAGGCATAAAGCCTTGACATGGCGCAAGAGCGTGTCCTTTCCTGCACCGGAAGGCCCCATAACATAGACAAGTTTCCCATTGCACATTTCTTTCTCCTTGTGCCTTAGCAGTCCGCTGAAAAAGTCTGTTCCAAAAAGTTTTCAAATAAAACGTTAACTTTATCGTTTTCCTACAGGCTGTTCAAAAAGTGTAAGA
>CAYJHK010000171.1:0-4742 GCA_964369515.1 uncultured Desulfovibrionaceae bacterium | reverse complement strand
CGCAAAGTTGATTCCATGACGTATAATCCACTAAACATTTAAGGTATTTTAATTTGTAGAAATTTCTTGGGGAAGGGACCTTTTTGGAAAAAGGTCTCCTCCCCCAAACCCCCACCCCCAAAAACTTTTCACACGCACCACAATTTACTTCGTAAATTGTAGTGCTATAAGCATATTTCGTATTGAGTTATGTGTGAGAGACCCAATGGAGCTTTTTTTCGAAGAAAAAAAGCGGAAAGCGCGTTTTGAGAGGGGTGTGGAGCCGACCCAAAGGGCGCGTAGCGTTCCCGCTAGCGAGTCTTCGAACTTTACGGGAATCGAGAGCAGAGCGGAACTTTTTGGCGCTAGAAAAAGTTCCCCCCCCACAAAAAACATCTCTTAATCACTTCTTACTCGCCTTACTCTTGGGCTTGGCCATAGCCTCAGGCCAAAGCTGCGCCGAAAGTTCACGCAATTTGTATTTTTGGATTTTACCGCTACCGGTAAGCGGGAAATTTTCCACAACTTTTATATAACGTGGCACTTTAAACCAAGATATTTTCCCTCGGCAATAATCTCGTACATCTTCAGGCAGGATGTCATAGCCGGGTTTTTGGATAATAAATGCTCCCACTTCTTCGCCATACACATAGCTTGGAACGCCCACAATTTGCACATCGAGAACACCATCCATGCCAAGTAAATATTCTTCAATTTCACGAGGATAAATATTTTCTCCGCCACGGATAATCATATCCTTAATGCGTCCGGTCACAATCACGTTACCTGTCTCATCCATGGTACCAAGGTCACCGGAGTGTAACCAGCCGTCTTCGGTTATGGCAGCAGCAGTAGCTTCGGGCATTTTATAATAGCCCTTCATTATATTGTAGCCACGGCACATAATTTCGCCTTGCTGACCAAGGGGAAGCTCTTCGTCGGTTTCAGGATCCGCAATCTTCACTTCAATACCCGGCATGGCGCAGCCAACCGTGGCGCATCTGCTCTCCAAGGAATCGGTCACGTCAGATTGAGTCATGACGGGTGAGGCTTCGGTGAGTCCGTAGCAAATAGTGATATCCTTCATGTTCATTTCTTCGGTAACACGGCGCATGAGCGGTTCCGGGCAGACCGATCCGGCCATAATTCCCGTGCGCAACGAGGACATGTCAAAGCGATGAAACATCTTATGCTCAAGGGCGGCAATGAACATGGTGGGAACCCCGTAAACGGCGGTGCAGCGTTCAAGATCGATGGCTTCAAGCATTTGTAAAGCCTTAAAACTTTCCAAAATAACCATGGTGGTACCGTGATTTACGCAAGCACAAACCCCAAGCACGCAGCCAAAGCAGTGGAAAAGAGGGACGGGCAAGCAGAGCCTGTCTTTTTCCGTGAAGCCTTGATGTTTGCCAATCCAGTAACCGTTGAGCCCAATACCCACATGGGTGAGCATGACCCCCTTGGGAAAACCTGTGGTTCCCGAAGTATACTGCATATTGATGACGTCCCAAGGGTCAAGTTCGGCCTGCCGCTCACGGTATTGTTCATCGCTGACCATCACGCCCATGGCACGCAACTCCGGTACCGAGTACATGCCCCTGTGCTTTTCATGCCCGAGAAAGAAAATGCGTCGTAGATGCGGAAATGTTTGTGAGTGGAAATTCCCACGAGATTGCAAGCGCAATTCCGGTGCGACTTCATAGAGGGTTTTAACAAAGTCATGGTCACGTAAACCGTCTACAATGAAGAGGTTTTCGCATTCGGAATGTTGCAACGTATAGCGCAATTCATGTTCACGATAATTTGTGTTGATGGTAAGCAAGATGGCACCGATTTTTGCCGTGGCAAATTGCAAAGCCACCCAATAGGGCACATTGGTAGCCCAAATGGCAACCTTTTCGCCTTTTTTGACCCCAAGTGCCATGAGCCCCTTGGCCAAGTCGTTCACAGTTTCACCAAACTCTTTCCACGTTTGGCGATAATCCCTGTCCACATAGACCACAGCATCGTTGTCAGGAAAGCGACTAACGGTATCGTCGAGCAGCTGCCCCAATGTAAACTCACGCAATTCAAAAAGTTTTTGTCGCTCCAGAGCTTTATTTTTCATAATATGTCCAAATATAAGTAACCATTAAGGATGATAAACAACAGCCAAAATCTCCGCCGCACTGTCGCCATGTGCGCCCACATAATGTGGTACGGTGGAATTATAGTAGATACTCTGACCCTCTTTAAGGATATGTGTTGTATTTCCATAAATTACAATGAGTTCACCCTTAAGCACAAACATGAATTCCTCGCCTTGATGGGAGGATTTTTTTTGTACACCGGAAATATTGGGGGCAATGGTTATGCGGAAAGGCTCCATATTGCGGTCGCTCTTACCCTTACCAAGGGAGTGATAGATATAACTGACGTTATTGGTTCTACATTTTTGAATGGCAAGGTCAGCCTCATCAAGACTGGTGCTGCTAATAACCGGGTCTTGCACCATGGCATCGTCTGTAAAAGTGCCTAGCCGCACGGAAAGGGCACGTGCGATTTTTTGCATGGGACCAAGGCTTGGATATACATTTCCCTCCTCAAGTCCGCATATAAATTCAAGGCTTAAACCTGTATTTTCTGCTAAAGTTTCTCTGCTAATTTCTTGATTTTCACGGTACATTTTAATTCTTTTACCGAGCTTTTTTTCAGCATCCATAAATATTCTCCCTGTAACGCTCCGTTGGCGTCTTTCTTTATAACAAGTCTTTGAAAACTATGCAAGCTGTGCAAAGTTCACGGATGTTGGTCTTTATATTACTGTAATATTTATTTTTACTTAAAGATGGTATTTTTCGAATAACTACAGTACGTTTAAAAAGGGTCTGCTCTGCGAAAATCACGAGGAAAAATTCAAACGCAAGGCGCCGTGTATACAGACACACATGAGCGGTTTGCGTTTGAAATTTTGACGCAGTAGTTTATCCTTTTTCAACGTACTGCCGGCTTGACCTGCCCATTTTTTTGGCATATAAAACTCTGACTGTTTAGGAGGAAACGCATGACCGGAAAAGATCTTTATAGAAGATTGACAGACATTTGCACACAGATGGCGCAGGGCGATTATGAGCAGGCCAAGGCGGTATTTGACCTCTTGCCAAGTGAAGATGCCAGCGATCCTGTGAATATCTTGGTGGAAGCTTTTTCCATGATGTTATTGCGCATTGAGGCTCGTGAGTTTGAACTTTCTCGTTTATTACAAGAACTTGAGAGTGCACGCAACGAGCTATTACAGCATCAGCACAAGCTTATTTCCGAAAATACTCAATTGCGTGGCGAACTTAAGCGTAAATCTTCCAAGGAAAAATCTTTTATGCGCCTTTCACAAGCCCCGTCTATGTTACCTGTTTTGCAGCAAGTGGATCGGGCGGCAATGGTGGACTGTACCCTTTTGTTCACCGGTGAAACGGGCACAGGCAAGAGTCTTTTTGCTCGTCATATCCATGGGCTGAGCACACGGGCGCACAAACCGTTTGTCATTATAAATTGTGCTGCTATTCCGGCAACTTTACTTGAAAGTGAGCTTTTTGGTATTGAGGTTGGGGTGGCGTCCGGAGTGAAGGAGCGCATGGGGCGGTTTGAACAGGCGCACGGTGGAACGATTTTTTTGGACGAAATAGGCGATATGCCCTTGGAAAGCCAAGCGAAACTCTTGCATGTGGTAGAAAGCGGAGAAGTGGAACGCATAGGCGGGCGCAAGCCCATTGCCATTGACGTTCGCATTATGGCGGCAACGTGTAAAGAACTTGAACTTTGCGTGCAAGAACGCAGCTTTAGGGAAGATTTATTTTACAGATTAAATGTAATGCGTGTGCACATTCCTCCCTTACGTGCACGGCGTGAAGATATCCCCTTGCTTATTAAGCATATTTATGGTCATTATGCCGAGCAAAATCCTAAAGCTGTGACGCAAGTGAGTAAGCGTGCCTTAGCCTTACTCACCCAATATGCATGGCCCGGCAATGTTCGTGAGCTTGCCAATGAGCTTGAGCGAGCCTCGCTTGTGTGCGCAGGAGAGAGTATTGAGGCTGAGGATTTATCCTTAGCTATTCAAAAAGCTTTACCAAACCACGACAATTCTCCAATACAATCAAATGAATATGGTGAAAACGATGCTTGTGAAGACTTTTTGCAAGGTATACCCAGTTTACAGGCCATGGAAAATGCCTATATACAGAAAGTTATGGCGCATTTAGGACACAATAAATCACGCACGGCGAAAGCGCTTGGGATCAGCCGTGAGGGGTTGAGGGTTAAGTTGCAGAAAATCCTTCATTAGCAGTGCGTTGAAAAAGGGTAAACTACTGCGTCAAAATTTCAAACGCAGACTGCTTATGTATGTCTGTATACACGGCGCAGCCTGCGTTTGAATTTTTCCTTGTATCTGGCACTTTTTGAACGCACTGCAATCGGCAGACCGCAGGATGCGGTCAAGCCCCGCAGGGTACGTGATTCTAATTTAAGACCTCTGCGCAATTCATTGCGCAAGGTCTTTGGAGCGTTGACGTTAGTCAATGCGACCGAAAATCAAGAATAGGCGGAGCTTTGCTTCGCCGTTAAGTGATTGATTTTCGTGCCTTTACCTCTGCACTCTCTTTTTTTATATACAGAGACAAAATCATATTTAGCACATAAAGCTATATAAGAAAATAATTGTGCAGAGGTCTTAATTTTGTAAAAATTTTCTTGGGGGAGGGACCTTTTTGGAAAAAGGTCTCCTC
>CAYJHK010000170.1:0-4778 GCA_964369515.1 uncultured Desulfovibrionaceae bacterium | reverse complement strand
TTTTTCCAAAAAGGTCCCTCCCCCAAGAAAATTTTTACAAATTAGAATCACGTGGTGGGCAGCGGTCAGTCTTGCGATTTCCAACACTTAAACAATTGACATAAAAGCCTATACGCTTCTTCATCGCTCGTAGCCACATAATTTGCGGCGTTTTTTACTTGCGGTGCCAAAGCATGGGTCATACTGACGCCAATGCTCACATCAGCTTGCAGCATGGCTTGCACGTCATTATCGCTGTCGCCCACAAAAACTACTTTATGCCCCTGCGCTTGCATGTGGAGCACAACTTCCTTTTTGTCCAATATGTTAAGTAGTTTGGCAATGCGATTATCTTCCACCAAGGCTTTGGAACAATACACATTACAGCCAAGGCGAGGGGTGAGTTCGCTGAGCCAAGCGTCAATATTTCCGGTGGCAATGCTGCAATGCGCCGTGTTTTGCAATATAAATTGATGCATCTTGGGATACAGCGGAACCGTCGCCAACAGGTCGGCCACGAGCTTTACCGGTAAATCACCAAGAATACGTGTGCGGCTTTGCAAACTTTCCTCAAAGGGAATGAGACCCCGTATGGTTTGTTGTGTGATTATGGCAATATCCTTGTCAATGCCAAAATGTTTGGCGATAAGGGGCAAGGTTTCCACAGTGGTCAGGGTACCATCAAGGTCAAAAATAAACTGTATCATATTGTATTTACAATGTATTTATCAAACTGTCGGAGCGAAAATGCTCAAAATTACCGACATCCATCACGAACGAGCTATCGCAATAAATTTATAACATACCATATAATCCCTGTCACACCTATCCACAGAAAAGTCGTCAGCCACGATAAATATATGGCTTGTTGCATATGCCAAACCTCGGCAAGCCGTGTGCTTTGCCCTATGGGCGGATAATCGACCATCATGCCGCCATAGCACACAGGGCCGCTGAGCGTAAGCTGCAAGGCGCTGGCAAAGGCCGCTTCCGACCATGCAGAATTGGGGCTTGCATGTGCATAACGGTATTTCCAAGCCACGCTAAAAAGTTCGATTTTTCCGGTGATACGCCAAGACTTTTCTTGAAACATGCGCATCATGAGAGCCGCAAAGCAAATGCAAAATAAGGATAAACGTGCCGGAATGAAATTCAATACATCGTCCATGCGTGCAGAAAAAGTGCCAAAGCGTAGATATGTATCGTTTTTCTTTCCCCATTGTGCATCGAGCACATTACTTGCCCTGTGTAAAACCACTAGGCAGGCACTTTGAGCAAATCCCCAATATAGTCCAACGCTTGCCCAGAAAAGAGATGCCAAAACGCCGTCCACCAAATTCTCCCCCACACTTTCAATGCCGGCACGGGCTATGCCATGCGCATCCAAATCCTGTACATCTCGCCCCACAATCATGGCCAATTGCTGTCTTGCGTTTTCCAGCTGCCCCTTGCTAAGCGGAATAATAATATTCTTCGCATGTTGCATGAGGCTTTTGGGTGCCATGCACAGGGCAAGCGTTAAGGCACACATCATAAACTCCGCCACGCCACCGCCCAAAAAGCCCGCCCACACCACAAGGCCAAAGCTCAGTATACAAGCCGACATAATAACACACAGCCACGCCAGTGCGCCCCGCACAAACATGGCGAAATTATTGTATCCATAACGCAAATATTTCTCCAGCGCATAGGCAAAATTGCCCATGAGACAGACGGGGTGATACTTGCTGCGTGGGTCGCCGATGATATAATCCAAGAGTAAAGCGGTGAGCAGCAACTCTAAGACTTGCATTGCAGCCCCATGCTCGCATAAATTTTTTGCATATCGCAGCTCCGACGCACGACATCGGCCAAGCGATCCAGAGCGTTTTCCAAATTATAACAGCCCCTTTCACCCGTATAGGCCGGCATGGCAATATCGTTACGCACATGGTCAATGAAGCAGCGTCTGAAATTGTCATCATCAAAAATACCGTGTAGATAGGTGGCATAACGCCTACCGTTCACATAGCCGCAAACACGCTCTTCTTCTGTGGTGTAGTTGTCGCCGTTACGCAAAAAGAGCGGCTTGGCACTTGCACCATGCGTGGTCAAACCATGATGGATTTCATAGCCGTGGGCGTCCACTCCAAGGGGCGTTGTGGCAGAGCGCACCTTTATGAGCGTCTTATCCTTGGCAAAGGTGGAGCATATATCCATAAGTCCAAGGGCTTGTACCACATTTTGACTGCTTTCGATGGCGTGGGGATCGTGAATTTCCTTCCCAAGCATTTGCAAACCGCCGCATATGCCAAAAATCCACTTATCCTTGGCGGCGTGTTGCATAATTTTTTCGGCAATGCCGCTTGTGCGCAAGTCCTCAAGATCATGCACCACGGATTTGGAACCGGGAATGATGATAATATCGGGATTGCCAAAGTCTTCGCTGCGTCTGATGGGACGTACACGCACGTCAGCTTCAAACATGAGCGGCGCCACATCGGTATAATTGGACACACGCTTCAGCATCACCACGCCAATATCCAAGATATGCGCCTCTTTTTCACAATTTTCTGTGGCATTCCACGAAAAACCGGCCATATCTTCCTCAGGAATATTAATATCGCTGATATAAGGAATGGTACCGAGCACAGGTACGTGTGTTTGCTCTTGCATATAGACGTGCGCCGGCTCCAAATACGAGGCATCACCCCGAAATCTATTGACTATATATCCTGTGAGCAAGGCCTTTTCTTCTTCGCTAAACGTAAACCATGTGCCAAGGAAAGAAGCGTACACGCCGCCCCTGTCAATATCACCCACCAGCAATACCGATGCCTTGGCATGTGCCGCCATGCGCATATTGACAATGTCATGCTCCTTCAAATTGATTTCTGCAGGACTGCCGGCACCTTCCAGCACCATGATATCATGCTCTTGAGCCAAATCGTCATAAGCCTTGATTACCGTATGCCATAGCTCTTTTTTCTTGGCAAAATACTCCCCCACACGCATGTGCCCAAGCGCCTTGCCCATGAGCACCACTTGCGAGCCTGTGTCCGAATGCGGCTTTAAAAGAATGGGATTCATGCGTGCGCAAGGGTCGATGCGTGCTGCTTGCGCCTGTACAATTTGCGCTCGCCCCATTTCCTCTCCCATAAGGGTAACGCCTGAATTTAACGACATATTTTGCGCCTTAAACGGAGCAACGCTGTAGCCGTCTTGTTGAAATATCCGACAAAAAGCCGCCGTTAAAATGCTCTTACCGGCATTGGAGCTGGTGCCTTGGAGCATGAGTGCGGGTTTTTTAGCTTGCATAGGCACCAATCCCCCAATAAAGATGAATATATCCGGCTTTTACATTTTTATGTATAATGCCGTCACTTTCTGTTTTTCCTTGAATTTCATAACTATAGAGCGGCGCATACTGTTCATGAAGTTCAATGCTTGACCAGTGGAACTCATGTCCTCTATACACTGTGGACGCCAAACCAAGGGGCGGCGCACACAATAACTGCGCTTGCCTATAACCAAGCGAACGCACTCCCTTCCCCATGCTGGCCGTAGCCTTTATGATATTGCACATGGCAAAGCGGCGTGGCAATGCCTGCGCACCTTTTTTGCCCTCAGCTTCCACAAGCTCTGTGCATAAATACATATAACCGCCGCATTCAGCATAGATTTCGCCGTCATTTTGAGCGAAATCATAAATACTTTGGCGCATACTGACATTTTCTGACAGTTCCTTGGCAAACACTTCGGGATAACCGCCGCCCAAATAGACAGCGTCAATATTTTCCGGTAAATGGGCATGTTCCAAAGGTGAAAAAGGTACTAATTCATAGCCGATTTTTTCTAAATAACGTAAATTTTCGTCATAATAAAAACAAAAAGCTCTATCCATGGCCACAGCCAACCTTTTCTTGCGCCCGTTTTTATGACTGCTCTGTTCACATTTTGCATCTATTTTAACAGAATGCGGCTGCGGATATGGCATGGCACACACTTCTAAAATCCTGTCCAGCGAACAATGCTTTTCCACAGCCTCCGCCAGCGTATCATACCAGTCCGCACACGCAGCCACTTCCGCCGACGGTACAAGGCCAAGCTGTCTTTCGGGTAAAAGCCACCCACGCTCACGGGGCATGGCACCCAAGAGCGGAGGAAGTGCATGGAATTCTAGGCAATCACGCAAAATCTGCTCATGGCGTATACTGCCCACATTATTGGCAATACAACCCACAATATGCACACCATTGTCCTTAGCCTGTTCGTAAAAACCTCGCACCAGCGCAGCCGCAGATCCCCCCATGCCTTTAGCATTAAAGACTAAAATCACCGGAAGCTGCAATACCTTCGCCACATGCACCGTACTCCCCTCAAGGCTGTCCACTCGCCGTGCATCAAAAAGCCCCATGACGCCTTCGCAAATACCCATATCAGCGGCTATGCCTTCAGTACCGGCTATCCCATGCGCCCAAAGGCTCTGCACGCCGGCTTCGCCCATCATCCAAGTATCTATATTGAATGTATTGCGTCCCGTCGCTTCGGTATGAAAGGTTGGGTCAATGTAATCAGGCCCGCACTTAAAGCCCTGCACCGTAAAACCACGCCGCCGAAAGGCACGCATAAGCCCCATGCCAAGTGTCGTCTTGCCCTCACCCGAACGGGGAGCAGCCAAACAAAATCCATAAAATTTGCGCATATTTTCCCTGATACTAAAAGTGTTGATATTTAGAAAGTGTTGATATTTTTTTTGAGGGGGGAAGGGGAACTTTTAACCAAAGCGACAAAAGTTCCCCTGCCCCCCTCAAACTCCC
>CAYJHK010000169.1:0-4788 GCA_964369515.1 uncultured Desulfovibrionaceae bacterium | reverse complement strand
TTTTTGTGCGATTTTGAGGGGCTTGTAAGATTTTTTCTGCTCGCAAGGCAAAAAATATTTTGTAAACTTGAACGTACTCAAGTACGTGAGTTTGCAAAATGTTTTTTAACGCCGCGAGCAGGAAAAAGATGAAGACACCAAAAGCGCACAAAAGTAAAAAGTTAGCAGAAGTTGCTGCTAATAATTACAATTAACACATTCAGAATCACGTGATACATGCACTAAATATGAGTTCACATGCAAAAACTGAGGGAAAGCCGTCCGTTGCCGCACAGCTTTACCCTCAGATAAAAAAACTAACGTAAGGCTGTATTATTTGAAAGCTTTTTCAAAGTTTGGCACCACTTGCTTTTTACGGCTCATAACGCCGTCAAGCCATACGGACCTTCCGTCAACCTTGGCACCAAAAGCTTTTTCAACCACAGAAGGATCATCGGAAACCACTAACATTTCAGAGCCTTCCTTCATAATATCAGTAAGTAAGAGGAATACAGAATGACGGCCTTCACTCTTAACGGAAGTGATTTCTTCATATAAACCGTCTTTCACGCCGTCAAGCATACTAAGATCAACAACTTCCAACTGTCCGATACCTACTTTATTACCGTTCATATCAAAATCTTTGTAATCACGGAAAACAAGATCCTTCATGGAAGCGCCTTCCACGGCACTCTTCACTTTGAACATTTCCATGCCAAGTGCCATAACGTCTGTTACTCCACAAATTTTTGCCAAGGCTTCCACGGCTTTTTTGTCGGCTTCGGTGCAGGTGACGGATTTAAACATGACAGTATCGGACAAAATGGCACACAGCATACCGCCGGCAATGCCCTTGGGAATTTCGATACCGTAAAAATCATACATGCCCTTGATAACGGTTCCGGTACAGCCGACAGGCCATGTCCAAATTTCAAGCGGTCCTGCGGTGGTAACATCGCCAAGCTTATGGTGGTCAACAATGCCGACAACTTCAGCACTGTCAAGGCCTTGAGGGCCTTGGGCAAGGTCAGAAAAGTCCACAAGCGCCACTTTTTGGTCGGCAACACTGCTCACAACTTCCGGCGCACTCAAACCGAATTTTCCAAGGACGAATTCCGTTTCGGGAGTGGGAGCGCCTTGAGCCACGGCTTTGGCTTCCATGCCACGTTTTGTATATAAGTCTGCCACAGCGATTGCCGAAATGATACTGTCGGTATCGGGATTCATATGCCCAATAACAAGGGTAGCCATAAAAAAACTCCTTAGCATAAAATGTTAAAATCAAACGATGGACATTTTAGAGCCATCGCCACATAAAACCACTTTGTTCTTTTTAGCACAAAGTAGGCGCATTGCCAAGTACTAAAAAAGCGTTTGTGAAAAAAAGTATCTTGTCCAAAAACATAATCGCCCAAGGTCGCCGCAGAGGGGGCATTTTCAACGGGTTGATAATGCTTAACGGCAGTGGGCAATGATACTAAAGCACAAAATGACTTTGGGGACTGTTTATCCAAAAAAAACATTATGCCGCTTCAAAAAAATCTTTCCTTTTATAAGAAAATTCTATATGGTTAGTCAATACAAAAATGAAAAAAAACATATGAGGAGTTTTTATGCGTAAGAGTAGCGAACGTTATACCATTGAAGGCATTGATTTTGACACCATATATAACCGCAATGAACTCTTGGTTCGCCATGAGCTTAAAATAATTTTGGATGAAGAACAGCCGGAATTAAGTTCAAAGGATATTTGTGATGTTTATGCGCTCACCTTAAATGATTTTCCTGCTCATTATGTACATTCGGGAACCATCGTACTCTTCCCCAATATAGAGCGTGATAAAATTATTGAGCAATTAAAAAATAATATTGCCTATGTGCAGGAACGCCCAAAAGAATAAGCTTTATCTATAAAGGAAACGCCGATTTAAAGTTTGTTGTAAGGAGTTTATTATGTCATCAAGCATTGCCAATGCCCGCCAAGGACTTCGTCAGGTAAATACCCAATTAAAACAGGGTAAAAGTGCTGCTGCCGTGCAAGCCATCCAAAATGGACTGCAAGTTATGCGCACAAATTTGCTTAAGGCTGAGCGTACAGAAATTGCCGGCCTACTACAAGATGCCGTACATTACTTGGAACGGGATCCGCTCATAAAAAAACTCTTTCCCCTCACGCTTGCATATAATCCCGGGGATGAGGCTGCCCTTGGTGAGAGCATGAAGGAATTGCAAGCTTGCCTTGCAGAACATGTACACGCCGAAGCTGAAGAGGCTCAAAGATTGGCCGAAGAAAAAAAACGGGCTTGGCTTGAACGAGGAAAGGAAGAGCTTAACACAAATCCGGAAAAAGGGCGGGCTACGCTCATGACGCTTGGGCGTGAATACCCTCAGGATTCCACACTGCTCGGCAATATCGGCGAAGCTTTTTTGGCTGTGAAAATGTACGATGAAGCCGTTTCATACTTAACCGAAGCTCTTGATTTACGTGACGATAATATTCCGCTGTATAATGCCATAGGTATAGCCTTGCGTGAACTTGGACGATTTCCCTTGGCTGAAACGTATTATCTGCGGGCTTCCAAATATTTACGTCATGATCCTAATTTATATTTTAACATCGCAAGGCTTTACCTTGATTGGAAGAAATACCCAAAAGCCAAGCAAGCCATTTCTGTGGCACTCAAACTTTCACCGGACTTTGAACAAGCACAAAAACTACTTGCCTATGTAGAGAAAAAAATGGCGGAGGATTGATGAAAAAACGTTATTGGCCGCGACCAACAAGCATACATATCAGTCTTGAGCGTTTTTTACAGCGCATCAATAAACCAAATCAACGACAAATTATTGAGCTTTGGAGACATTGGCATGTGGTTATGGGCAATGATATTGCAAATTTGGCTTGGCCGCTCGGACAAAAGGACGATGTGCTTATGCTTGGCGGTGAAGATGCCTTAAGTTTGCAGGAAATCTCCTTTATGCATTTTGAAATCTTGGAAAGAGCCAATGCTTTCATGGGCTGTGAGTATTTTTCCACCATAAAAGTCAGTCTCTCCCTTGACAAAACCCCTCTGGATATCGCCTGTCAAGAACCGCCTTCACCGAAAGCAGTTCCACCGGTGTACCAAGCTTTGCACGGAAAATTTCTTAAAGATATGCCGCCGGAACATCCCGTGGCGCAATGCTACGCACGTTATGTCGCCAAAAGTCAGACCGGTCGGTGAAACATTGCTTGTGAAATATCGTAAAATTAAGAGCTCTGCACAATTCAAAAAGGCATGGATTGCTTTGTCGCTTCGCTCCTCGCAATGACTTGAATTTATAACGAAAGTCATTGCGAGTACAGCGAAGCAATCCATGTATTTTGTCAATTTTAGGGATTATGCAGAAGTCTCAATTTTATTCAGTCGGCACATACTCTATCAAAAGCCACGGCCTTCGTGTAATATTTCTATCACACAAAGGCCGCTAAGGAGGAAGGAAGTTTATTATGATGTTAGGTGTTTTGCTATAGGTTAGTAACGTCTTATGTGTACAGGTGCCGGTCTGTGCGGAGGATTTTTCACAACCACCACCGGTGCAGGTCTACCCGGTCTGTGCGCAGGCTTCTCAACCACGACTACCGGCGCCGGTCTGACTACTCCACGTGGATATGTCTTGACCACCACGGGTGCCGGTCTGTGCGCAGGCTTCTTAACTACGACCACGGGTGCCGGTCTGACGACTCTGCGTGGATATGTCTTAACCACCACAGGTCTGTTGGTTTCATGGACGATAACACGATTTACTTTGTGAACCGGGCCTGCCTCTGCTAGCGTTGCTACGGACATTGATACCAATAGGGTGAGGGTAAAAAGTATACGCATGTTTATTTCCTTGGTTGAGTGTTATTTTTAACGTAAGTCATATTGTCAGTCATAGCGTTGGTTATATTTCACTCTGCAATGCCTGTGCCAAAAAACAATCTCAATTAACACATTGAAATGTATCAATAAAGTCCCACAGTGTTTTTTTGCAAAGCTGTATAAAAATTAAACAGTACTTTGCAAGTGTATAAAAATTAGACATCAGTCCTAAAACTTTCCACCTTGTAAAAGCCCGAAAGCTCATGCCATCCGTCACAAAATAAAATGGGGAAATGAACTTCCCCAAGTTTTTTTAATGTGTATAAAGCGTTATAAACGCATACTATAACTTCCTAGTCACCTCGTAGATGCTCGTCTGCTTCTTGCTTACTTTTGCACCCTATGCAAAGCCGAGTTACAGGACGAGCGTTTAAACGTGGTACGCCAATATCTTCGCCGCACTCTTCGCAGCAGCCATAGGTGCCTTCCTCAATGCGCTGAATAGCTGCTTGAATTTTGCGGATAAGCCGACGTTCACGGTCACGAATGCGTAACGTAAATGCACGATCGGATTCAGCGGTAGCTCTGTCGGCAGGATCGGCAAAAACTTCATTGCTGTCGGTAAGCTCCTCAATGGTAATATCGCCCTTTCTTTGGGCTTCTTCTAACATCTGCGCAAGCTTTTCACGAAAAAATTCTATATCTTTTTGTTCCATAAAATCCTCCATAAGATGACAACGCATCTTATTCTCCCATTTTTTGAGCTGGTATTAGGGAATTCAATCAGTTAACCCTAGACGATTTTTTGAGATATGTAAAGACATTTACATTGCAAGAATTTAGCAACTCGCCCATAATATCACGGCATTCTAATTTTGTAAAAATTTTCTTGGAGGAGGGACCTTTTTTGCGCTAGAAAAAACGCACGCCTGCCGTTTCCTTAGCTTTTAGCATGTTACAGTGC
>CAYJHK010000168.1:0-4858 GCA_964369515.1 uncultured Desulfovibrionaceae bacterium | reverse complement strand
TTGAGGTAACATATATTTCTCCTTAAAAATAATTGCAGTTTCTAGGTAATCCGTCCCATATTCAGTATACCATTTTCGTTAGGTAAATCAAATGCAGAATGTGTATGCAAAATAACATACAAAATTGGACGGAGTATTTCCAGCGAATTTGCACAAAAACTATTTTTTAGGGAGTTCTTTCCATATTTTTTGAGCAAAAGCTTGCGCCTGTTCAATTTGTTCCGCCGTCATAGCTTGAGTCAATGTTTCCATAGCACGTTCTGTTTCGCTGGCACCTAAATTTTTAGCTATGGCAAAATGGGCATAAGCCTTGACAAGTTCTTGAGGTACCCCATGACCATTGGCATACATGGAGCCTAGATTATAATGAGCGTCACTATCACCTTGTTTAGCCGCTTTCTCATACCATTTAAATGCCTTAGAGTAATTTTGAGCTACACCTTCACCTGTTCTGTATTTGCTACCTAAGTTATACTGGGCGTAGGCATGACCCTGCCTAGCTGCTTTTTCATACCATTCCATTGATATAGCAAAATCTTGAGCTACGCCTCGTCCCTTGTCATAAGCTACGCCCAGATTGTATTGTGCGTTGGCATGACCTTGCCTAGCTGCTTTTCTGTACCATTGCACCGCATTGAAAAAATTTCGAGGCAAGCCTTGTCCTTGCTCATACATAGAACCTAGATTAAACTGTGCATTGGCATCACCCTGTTGAGCTTTAAGGTACAAGTCATAGTGTTCGGAATTGGGAGTTAATTCTTCGGCATACGCTGTGTTCAATGCAAATACATGGGCACTTGCAACAAGCATGAATAAAAAACATAAAGACAAGAGTTTTTTTGAATGTAGCATACAGTTTCTCCTAGAAAAATAATTACTTTCTCATGATTGCTCCGACGGCGGCGGCATATAATCCGGCGCCATATCCACGAAGGCCGTGTGGCGTGACACATACATTAAACTCGCCGCCCCCACAGGCCCGTTACGCTGCTTGCCAATAATAATTTCCGCCACACCTTGAGGGGGACGCTCGGAAGGATTAGTAAAGGTATACACATCTTCACGATAAACAAACATAATAACATCAGCGTCTTGCTCAATGGCGCCCGATTCACGCAAATCCGAAAGCATGGGACGCTTATCAGCACGCTCTTCCACCTTACGATTGAGCTGTGACAAGGCAATCACAGGAATATTCAATTCCTTGGCAAGAGCTTTAAGCGAGCGTGATATTTCAGATATTTCCAATTCGCGCGAGTCAATGCGCCTCCCTGCACGCATAAGCTGCAAATAGTCGACAATTACCATACCAACGCCGTGTTCGCTCATGAGCCGCCTTGTGCGGGCACGCAACTCAAGGGTGGAGATGGAGGGTGTATCATCTATATAAACAGGTGCTTGTCCAATGGCATCTGCTGCGGTAAACAGTTTTGACCAATCCTCATCCTTCAAACGTCCGGGCTGACGCAAGAGCGAAACATCCACCGAAGCCTGCACAGCCAACATACGTTGCAAAAGTTGTTCCTTGCTCATCTCCAAGGAATACACCGCCACCGGAACATTTTTTTTCACGGCGGCGTTAAGGGCAAGGCACATGGCAAAGGCGGTCTTCCCCATGGAAGGTCGTGCAGCAACAATAATTAAATCAGAAGGTTGCAATCCGGCTGTCATGCGATCAATTTGCGTAAAGCCCGTGGGAACGCCGGTTACTTGTTCATGACTGTCGGCAAGCGCCACAAGTTTTTTAAACACATTGTCAATAATATCTTCTGTGGAGAAAAAATCCTTATTGGCAGAACGCTGAGCGATGGAAAAAATCGCCTGCTGCGAGACGTCCAGCAATTCTTTAACATCTTGGGAAGAATCATAACAATTACCTATAATACCGGAACAAGCTTCAATCAAACGACGTTGCAAAGCTTTATCACGCACAATATGGGCATAGTGCGGCGCATTGGCTCCGGCCACCACGGCTTGAATAATTTCAGCCATATAGACAGTACCGCCCGCAGCCTCCAGTTGGTTTTGATCTTTTAACCTTTCAGCACACGTCACCGCATCAATGGGACTTGAGGTTTGATAAAGATGTACCATGGTCGCATAGATGAGCTGATGCGCCGGAACATAAAAATCATCCTTGGTGAGCGTATCAATAATGACGTTAAATACATGTTGTGATTGAAAAATACCTGCCAGCACCGCTTGTTCTGCCGTGACACTATGCGGAGGTATATGTTTGACAATAAGGTTTTCAGCCTGCTCGGCGTTCTTAGGATTAAAGGCCTTACGATTGTGATCCGGAAAAGGATTGGAAAATGTACTCATGATGCTACCTATTTAAGCGAAAGAGCATACTTCATTGATAAATATCATCCTTTTTTCTAATATATCAAATAATTAAAAAAAATCTATTTATCGAATATTTATGAAGATATGCTTATTGCCTCATAAAAATTAAACCTAAACCAAGCATTGCTTCGCCATACAAAAAAATTCCGCAAAGCCCTTGCCCTGTGGATACGTCTTATAGCTCGAACTCCGGACGGGCGCAAGAAGAGAATTTTTAAAAAGTCCAATGAAAATGGGGAAATGCTTGTTAATACTGGAATAAAAATATGCAAAATCATCTTTGCAGCACCATAAACTATCAATATTATTATACTTTATCGACAGCGTGAGCCAAATATAGCTCTCCACCGTGAATGAAGAGTTTGCGTTCAGTTTATAGCAAATACCTTTATATCCACAAAAAAACCTACAATCACGCAAAGTGACTAGAGAGTTTGAGGTAGAAAAAGAGCAGATAAGCCCAGAAAAAGCTAAGCCCCACAAAGCGCATATGCTTCACGGGGCTTAGATGTATTTTAATGTGGTAGCAAGGAGAAGACTTGAACTTCCGACACCACGGGTATGAACCGTGTGCTCTCACCAACTGAGCTACCTTGCCACAATGTTTTGGACGGTGTCTGCATAAAGCTCACACCCAACGAAGAACCTTTTATCGAAAAGCCCAGCATTTGGCAAGCTTTTTTTTAATTTAATTTCTTCTTTCATTTCAATATATTACCATATAAATGAAATTTTGATTCGTTAAATAATAGTAAAACACTGATATTACTTACAAAATATACCTACAAAAACTTAAAAAGCACCGTCTCCTCGAATAACTATGGGAATTGTACGCATTAAAATCCACAAGTCCATCCAAACACTCCAGTTGGTCACATAGTAACGATCGTAAGAAATGCGTTCTTGGTAGGTGGTATTGTTACGTCCCGATATTTGCCAAAGCCCTGTAATGCCGGGTTTTACTTCTTTATAGTCCAAATATACATCACCATAACGTTTAATTTCATTTTCCACAATGGGGCGAGGGCCCACTAAGGCCATGGTACCAATAAGCACGTTAAAAAGCTGCGGTAACTCATCAAGGCTTGTTTTGCGTAGAAATTTTCCCGCACGGGTAATACGGGGATCATGGCGCAATTTTTGATCTCTTTCCCACTCAGCTCGCATGTGCTCGTTTTCCTGCAAATAATCCTTAAGCACCACATCAGCATTTTTAACCATAGTGCGGAATTTATAAATTTTTATGGGTTTTCCATTTTGCCCAAGACGCTTTTGTGCGTAAAACGCCGATCCCTTACTGCCACAGCGAATCCAGAGGGTTAAAATTAAAAACAGCGGGGCGCATAAGATTATTGCAAAAAAAGAAAAAAGTATATCCATGATGCGCTTTAGATAGAGCCTCTTTATATCGGTAAGGTTCTGACGAATTAAAAAAGCGGTTGAACTGCCAAGCATACGCGGCGCAAGCCAAAATTTATTTGACTTTCTTCTACTCACCGGAACCACAAGCAAACGTTTGCATTGCTGTGAAATCTCACTAAATATCGGTATTTCATCCAATTTTTTCACATCATCATAGATCCAAATAAATACCGGATCTATATACTTTTCAAACATTTTGGCTATATTTTCCTTTGCATTTTCATCGGAAAAGTCTAAATTCATGCATTTTTCAGGTCGCAAACCTCTTATGGGATTAGCCTCAAGCTCTCGCCAAATATCTTGAACATCTTCTTTTTTTTGTAAAAAAACAACAGGCATTCCCCACCAATGTTTTTGGCACAAGCGTCTACGTATGATACCACGCACCATAGGCACAGCCACAACGCTCATAAGCCAAGTCATGGCCAAGATGGAGCGTGAATACTCAACAGATATCTGCCCCATGAAAAGCACAATTAATATCACCAGATAGGCAAATGAAATCCCAAGGAACGTTTTTTGTACTTCCTTATGCGGCGGAGGAACAGGCACTTCACTTGCGCCAAGCATAATGGTAAAGATGGGGCCTGTACACACCAAGGCTAAAAGCCAGTAATACAATTCAAGCTCAATGGTTCCGCCAAAAAGCGTTCGAACAAAAATACCTAATGCCAGCATAGCCTGCATAGTAAGGATATCAAAAAAAATTGTGACCCAAAAAGCTGGATACATGCCTGTATATGCACGAATTTTATATTTCCAGTACTGTTGTTCCATGTAAAATTCCATTTATGAGTTTATTTCGTCAATTTATAACTAAACTGGCAATACATCAAGTTTTTTATTGAGACATTCCGTGAATTTTTTGCATTGCTGAAATTCAATGCACTACAACGCACTCAAACAAATGAATGGTGCTATGGTAAAAAAGTTTGTAATATACTGTATACATTACATAATGTATTTGATTTTTCACAGATGTTAAATAATGCATATTTTTACTTGACCAGTAAATGATATAGCGATAGAAAATAAAAAGGAGAGGTAGCGAAGCTCGGCCGTAACGCGCCCGACTCGAAATCGGGTT
>CAYJHK010000167.1:0-4866 GCA_964369515.1 uncultured Desulfovibrionaceae bacterium | reverse complement strand
TTTCCAAAAAGGTCCCTCCCCCAAGAAAATTTTTACAAAATTAGAATCACGTGCGCCAATATATCCGGTCATAAATTTAGTGCTTGCATAGTCTGTCGTTTCACGGTATGGGGTCGTGAAATGAAGGACACATGCCATATCAGAGCTTGTCCATAAATAAGAGATAAACTCTTAGTCAACAGTATAATCACATAGGGAACAATCATGGGAAAGTATCAGTCAGAAAACACACATTCTGCAACGCCTGAGCACGGAAAAGAGCAAGGGAAATCTCGCTCGGAAGACGGTGGGAATAAAAAATATTCTTCACAAAAAGTATCCAAAAGACCACGTAAAATCCTTCGCCCCCTTTCAGGTGCGACAAAAACAACCAACACATATAACAAAAGGCGTACTTCCCCAAACAGCCAAAATTCACACACCAATTACGAGCATGATGCCAACGCAGGCAAGCCTGCAAACACGCAGTATGCGTCCAAGAACTATGAGCGAAACAGTTCGGAAAGAAATACGCAGTGGCAAGACAATCCACGCCATGACTCAAGGAATTCCGCCCCGTGGCCAAAAAAATCACGTGATTTTGAACATTCACGCCACAAGCAAGATGCAAATGCCTCCGCTGCCCACGGCGAAAGAAAATTTGTAAAAAAAGAACGTAACGACAGTTCCCATAACGAAAGAAGGGATTTTCGCGAGCCGAAGAGGGATCGTGGAGATTATCAGGATAGAAGTCGCAGTCCACGTAATGCAAGCAGACATGAACAAGAACGCAGGCCTTTTTCCCGTGATCGACAAGACAAATGGTCCCACAACAATTCCGGGGGTGATGAATCCCGTCGCCCGTATAATCGCCAAAACAATGACCAACGACCCAATGACAGGCAATATGGTGACCGGCAGCGCAATGACAGGCAATATGGCGACAGGCAGCACAGTGACAGGCAATATGGTGACAGGAACGGTAGCGGACGATATGACAAATATCCACGCCAAGGACAGAAGTTTCAACGTGATGACACAGGCTTTGTAAAACCTCACGCCGCAAGGGGCGATTCCTATGGTGAGCGTAAGGACTTTGGCGAACGTAAAGACTTTCGTGAACGTAGGGACTTTGGCGAACGTAAAGACTTTGGCGAACGCAGAGACCATCGTGAGCGTAAAGACTTTGGCGAACGCAGAGACCATCGTGAGCGTAAGGACTTTGGTCAACGCAGAGACCATCGTGAGCGTAAGGACTTTGGCGAGCGTCAAGACTTTGCCCACAAGCATGAGTCCAAGCATTCTCATAGACCGGACTATGAATCAAAGCCACACAATGAGCATGAATTTCGGAAAGATAGCGAAAGGGAATACAGCCCTCATTCCTCCGAGCATTATGCGCACACAAATGCCGTGGATGCAGCAGTAACGCATGACGAGCAGGCACAGCCCAAGGCTGAGTTTAGGTCAGCGCATTCTAAGGAACAACGCTTTTCTTACGATGAGCAATCTGCCCGTCCAAAACGCCCCGAAAAGCGCCCTCCCCTGCGTGAAACCATTATGAATATGGATAAGGATATGCTCAAAATGCTGGCACGGCGATGTAATATTCTTGAAAAAATGAGTGCCAAAACCGGTACGCTGGAAGCGCGTGAAGAAAAAGAATTGCGTGCCTCATGGGAAAAAGCGGCGACGCAAATGACCCGAGATCCACGCATTATCCATCAGTTGTTTACGCTCTTTCAAGAAATCACTTTTTCTGCCAAGCCACAAGCCGGTATGCCTAAACGCAGCGGCTTCAATCTTGCTCCGCCGCAGCTTCCGGTAAATATTCGTATGCAGGCACCGCTGAGCAGTCGGCGTTCACGGCTCTTCCTTGCCCTTGCAGGAGCATCCGGAACAGGCTGTAGCATTTCCCCAAGCCTTTTGGACAATGCCACGGTGGAATGTATTAAAATGTTTAACCAATGTGCCACGTCCCTTGCGTGGGATGACAAAGGCACGCTCATTTCCCGTCAAGGCGGCGGATTGTCCTTGCCGGACAAAGTTATCCATGTGGGCAGTGATTTACTCAATTTCTTCCTCTTGCTCGGGCATTATGTGGGAAATAATACCAGAGCAAAATTCATTGGCGATGCGCCGCTCAACGCTGCGGATCTCACGGCGGTACGCTCATTTTTGCCCATGCTTGGCGCACGTTTGAGCAATGTTTTGCCCGGAACATCGGGCTTTCCCGTGCGCCTTGAGTGTTCGGGTATATATTCAAGTTCCGTAAATATTCCGCCAAACTTGCCGGCAGATTGCGTGCTTGGACTCCTGCTTGCGGCGCCTTTTTGGGAAAATCCCATGCGCTTTAATTTGGCAGGACACCTTGAAAGAGAGAGTATTATAGAGGAAGCGCTCTTTGTGCTTCAAGCTTGCAATGCCTTGGTTGTTCGTGAGCAGCATACGCTGATATTTACGCCGCACGCCTTAAGCACGCCGCAAGAGCCGGAGCTGGGCATGGATTTACAAATTGCTGCCTATATCCTTGCCTTGCCCTTCTGTCTTGGTGGCAGCGTGGAACTTGCCGGACGTTGGCCACAGTGTGCGCTGGCAAAAGACATAGAGGAACTTTTCAAAAGCGTAGGGCTTGAAGTGAACATAAGTGCTGAAAGCATTAGCACAAGTCACGAAGTACCGCTTATTATAACTCAAAAAATGCAGGCCGCAGCCCAAAAGGCGGCGCAACAGGCTGAAGCTGAAAATCCGGACATAAGCAGCGATGATGTAGCTGAAAACAAGGCTTTGCAAGACGGCATCACCGAGACCTCTCAAAATGACATGAGCGAAGGCACTCAAGATGACATGAGCGAAGGCACTCAAGATGACATGAACGAGGGCATGCAAGCGGAAAGCGAAGAAAATCAGCATGAAGAAATTCTCGAAGAAATTCTCGAAACATTTGAATTTCCATGGCATACCCTCTTGGAAGAGGAGCGTTTCATGCCACTTCAAGCGGCTTTAAGCTATATATTTGCTTTACGACATGCGGGTAAAAAGCGTATAGTACTTTCAGAGCAAGCACCACTTAGTGAAATGGAACCTTTCTTTAACCATTTAGGCTTTGAATATGATGTCAATGCCCTGTGTGCCTCGCAAATGCCCCTTGATCAAGAGGCAGTTTTCACCGCAAGCACACCGGCCTTTGCCTTGGCTTTCGCCTTGGCAGCAACAGTTAAACCGCACATTAAACTGAATAATCCGGGGATAATGACGGATTTGTATCCGCAATTTTGGAATTTGTACAATGCACTGCCAGCATTTGAAATTAAAAAGAATGTTTCGGAGCAAAAACATGATAAACCTGTCCGACGACGAATTATTGCCGCAGACCAAGAAGGAACTGGAAGCGGAGATAGCACAGATCGAAATAATGCTTGAGGAAAATGACGCTGCTTTGCGCACGCTGCTCACGGCGGAAGATCCTCAAAGCGGCGTCTTTTACGCTCAAGATATTCATAACTTACGCCAAAAAAAAATGGTGTTGCTCACTCGTAAACAATTGCGAGAAGTGCGCATTAAGCGTCTTGCCTATATGGATGATGATGTGTAATCACCATGGAAACACTGATTTTTTCCCTATGGTGGAGAACTGCGTTTTTTCACTCCGCCATAGGGTTTCCCTCCGGAAACAATTGATCAGCATTTGTATAAGTATAACAATAAAATAATGGTGCAAACATGAGTGAAATTCCTTATCAATGGCGGCATAAAGACCTTTTGGATGTGACGCAGCTGAGCACGGAAGATGTGAAAGTTATTCTTGATTTGGCAAAGAACTTTCAAGAAATCAATGAACGCCCCGTGAAAAAAGTTCCTACCCTCAAGGGAAAAAGCATTATTTTATTTTTTTCTGAGGATAGTACACGCACCAAGGTGTCCTTTGACGTGGCCGGAAAGCGTCTGTCCGCCGACACCTTCGCCCTTGGCAAGAGTGGGTCGAGTATCAAAAAAGGTGAAAGCCTCAAAGATACCGGATTGACTTTGCAAGCCATGAATCCCGATGTTATTGTCATTCGTCATTCAAGCTCCGGCGCAGCTCAGTATCTGGCCGAGCTTTTGCCTTGCGGAATTGTCAATGGCGGCGATGGCTGGCACGCCCACCCTACCCAAGCCCTACTTGACTGTTATTCGCTGCGTAGGCATTGGGGAGAAGATTTTGCCGGAAAAAATTTGCTCATCCTTGGCGATGTGGCGCATAGCCGGGTGGCTCGTTCCAATATCCACTTATTAAGTATGCTTGGCGTAAAGGTTCGTGTTTGTGCGCCGCGCACGCTCCTACCGGCAGGTATCCACACTTGGCCTGTGGAAGTTTTCCACGATCTCACCAAGGCTGTGCAGGATATGGATGCCGTTATGTGCTTGCGTTTGCAATTGGAACGCCAAGAGGCCGGACTGCTTCCCTCATTGGCCGAATATTCACGGCGATATTGCCTCACTCCCGACTTAGTGGCCAAAGCTAAACCAAATGCCTTGGTTTTGCATCCCGGCCCCATGAATAGAGGCCTTGAAATATCTGCCGAAGTTGCCGATGCCGATAATGCTTTGGTGCTCAATCAAGTCAGTGCCGGCGTGGCCACCCGCATGGCAATTTTGTACTTATTGGCACACTTTAAAGGATAAGCCGAGGAACGTGCATAGCATTGTAATTTGAGATATTTTCTGTGGGGGGAACTTTTGCTAGCGCCAAAAAGTTCCCCCCACACCCCCCTCAAAACGCGCTTTTCGCTTTTTTCTTCGAAAAAAGCTTCACGGGGCTGGTATGCAATTTTGCATAGAATTGAACTATATAGCAGTTCCGCTTGACATTTGTAATGTCAAGCTCTTAAAGACACGCTTCGCTTT
>CAYJHK010000166.1:0-4917 GCA_964369515.1 uncultured Desulfovibrionaceae bacterium | reverse complement strand
ATAATTACTATTAATACATTCAGAATCACGTGCCTCAAACTCCCCCCATCACCTCAAAACGCTTTTATTATTGTAATTTTAAGTGGACTACAGATTGCACTTCTTAAAAGATTAGGATAAAAGTTTATGTTTCAACGCCAGTTCAATAGATTTGTATGTATAAAACTATATTTAATCAGCGTATCCTGAAATACTTGTCCTCTATTCTGCGTGTCAGCGGCATTATCACAGCACCGGCATACCGCCACAACAGATAATTATATTTTTGTCGTTTGTAGTCAGCCTCTTTCCTTCCTTGAAGATGCGGCAAATATTCCACCAGCCAGTGAAGTTTGGCAAAAAAGGCAAAATCCGGCGTATCGGTGACAAGCACGGGAACATACTGCTGTGTTTGCTGTAGATAGCCTTGTACCTTTTGGCAAAGCTCACGTTGCTCTTCCTTTTCCAAACCTTCAGCCATAAGCAGCACAGTTTGCGGTGTTTTCTGTGCACGTTTTGGCGAATGTTTAAGATCCGCCTGCCAAGCGTGAGGACGCAAAACTTGATATGCTTTATTGAGATTTACGAGCGTATGGAGCTTTGCCCCCAGCCAAATTTTGCTTTTAAGCCTTGCAAGGGCGGTATAATGTTTTACAATATAAGACCAAGGTGGCCCAAAATGCCAAGCATGAGCTTGCGAGTTCTGCTTGGGTGCATCGGGCGATGCGGCAAGTTGCAATAAAGCTTGCGCTGCTTCTTCTGCACCGTTAAGCCTTGGGCGTTGCGCATTTTTTTCTAAATACGGCAAGGCTTCCAATGCTTTTTGTATATCAGCTTTATGTTCGCTTAAACACACTGACGTGGGAGAGTTTTCTGCCGCTAAATACGCTCGCCGTACTTGGTCATCGGCTAAAAGCGCATTAGGCAAGAGCACGCTGGGGACTTGCGCCTGCACTACTTCGCAACACGTATTATAACCCGCTGCGCCCACAAAAACGTCAAAAGCACAAAGCACCTTCACCAGCGGATACATGGTGAGGGGAATAACGCCCTCCGGTAAGGGCACGTCATTGACAGAAATGGGAGCGCGAGCCCAAAGGACGGTATAACCTTGTTTTTGCAAAAGTTCTATACAAATACGCCCTACCCTATGTACATCACGTACATTGCCGGAACCAAGACTGAGCAAGGCATATTGCCCTTGAGGGGCAAGGCCAAGCAGCCTACGTGCGGCGGCTCGCTGGAGCAATTCTTCTTGTTTCAGCAAGGTAACCGGTGAGAGATGCACAACATTGCCCGCTTCGGTAGGTGCTTTGGGAAGGCACATGTTTTTTGATGCGCCTTCTTTTTCACTATCTGTCGTACTCACGGGCAAAAATTTATCGGGCATAAGTTCACCGGGCTCAAGAATGAGGTCAAAAAAAAGTGGGTCTATGGGGGGTGTTTTGACATCTTTTTTAAAAAGTCCCCGTCGTGACCAAACAATCTTTGCCCTACCGTAAACCATACATGCCCCTAAAAAACCATGATAAGGCCATGTTCCGTCAAAGACAATAATATGCGGCTGCACATGCTCAAGCAACATGGAAAGGCGAAAGGCCAGCTCATTATTCCATGTATAATTGCTGTTGGTGCTCCAAAATTGTGACACATAATACTCCGCAGCAAAACCCATTTCCTCAATGATGTCCACAGCACAAGCAAGGGAAAAGAAGGTTATCTCTGCCCTGCCCGACAACTGACGTGCATAGGAAAGACAACGACTCATATGCCCCATGCCGGAACCGTTGATATTGAAGAAAAATATGCGTGGTGTCATAATATTACGTTTCCTTTATAATGCAAGCTCTTTCCTTACAGTGTGTTCAAAAGAAGATTGAATGCGTACCCTTGTGGCTGCACCTTGCGACAGGCGCAAAAACTCTTCCGGATTATCATAAAGATGTATGACGGCATCTGCCATCCCTTGCCAATCTTCCGCCGGCACTAAAATTCCACTGTTTTCGTCCACAAACTCCAAAACCGCAGTAATGGCATTGCTTATGGGCACGAGTCCGGAACTCATGGCTTCATCTCTGGACACACCTTGCGAATCCCAGCGTGTTGGGGTAAGAAATACACCATATTCTTTATGCAGTTCAGCCATTTCTAAAGGAGTAAGAAATTTCTTCTCACAAATCACATTGGAAAAATGTTTCAAGGGTTTTAAAGTTTCGTCAAACAAAGAACCATCACCAATAAACTTAAATTCCAGCTCGTTAAAAATGGGGGTCTTAGCTAGGGCAAGCACAGTCTTTACAGATAAGTCATTGGCATATTTAGCTGAAATATAAGGGCGTATGGAGAGAATTTTTTTGCGTTGTTCACTGCTCTTGGGGATGTAAGAAAACAGCTGAGTATTAATGGGGTTATGAATGACTGTATACTGCGAAGGGATTAGGGGTACATTGTAATCTTCCATAACTTCATCGGCAAAAAATTGTGAAATAAAAACTAAATGCACATTACTTGGCATAGGGTTCATAACGCTTTGCCAAAATCGCATTCTCGCTGCGCTTAATTTTTTTTGCCTTTCAATTTCATCACTTGTAGTAAAATTATACGCCCTTCTATACCATGGCTGTATCTCTGAACCATGAACCCAAACCACAATGTGAATATGCGGAAAATCTTTGAGCACATTCCACATATTTGGCTTTAAAACATGAACAAAAACAGTATCTACCCTTCCCGACTCCAAGGTTGCACGCAGTAATTTCTCATTTCCCGAAACAACATCAATGCCTTCAAACTCATCATAGGTAATGTCATCTTCATCGATGAGCTTAAATACATTTGCAGGATGCCCCATTTGCTTGTATGCCAGCAATCGTGTATGCAAAAACATATAACTATACAAATCATTATATGAAGGATAGCGGGATGTCAGCACCAGCGGAGCTTTATGGCGCGGTATGTAGGTGTGTTCAAAATATATATTTTCTGTCGCTTGGCATTGGAGAGTATCAAGATATGTTTGGCCTACCCTGTTGTTCATGGAAATAGAGTCTGCAATGGTGAAAAGCTCATGGATGTGAGAGCCTGCATCCATGGGGATGTCATCAACAATTGTTGGTATTTGCTTAATATCCTTGAAATCACCGGCATGTTCGCAAAAATTATATGCATCGGTGGTGAAAAAAACCTCTTTGTGCGCATGTATAGCAGCCGTGGAAAAAAGGCTTTGAGGTGAAAGCATACTTTTCAGCAAATTTTTTGAAAAAATAGAACTGCTTACGGGTAAACTCTTTACAAAAGTATAAGGCGCCTTGACTGTGGCTGAAATAATATCCCCTCTTTCGACAGCAAAGACATGGAGCTTGCCTATTGCTTGAGCATCGGTATATTTTGTGGCAAGTATTAAATCCAATAAATAGTTTGTCCCATAATAATGATTTGCTGACAGCGGCGCAATCCATTCACTGATAAAATGGTAGTTTACAAAGGTATCAAAAGCAATGATATTTATATTTTCATAAGCATGGCACTGTGTTTCTATAATATTCTTCTGTGTAGCGAAAAAAAAGTTTTCACAAACAAGAAGGAGGCTTTTATATTCATATTTTTGCGTAGTATATGCGTGTAGTACCCACTTCAATTCTGACAATGTTTGCACCTTTGCAATACAGAGCACAGATGGCAACATATTTGTAAGTTTTATGGAAAACACCTTATCAATAATGTGCTTCATTCGCTCTGTTGCCGTGTGTTCCAGCATGGATTTGCGAAGAGCTTGCAGTCTCATTTTTAATAAGGTATCTTCATCAGTCGTTTGTAATAAATGCGCCAACCTGCTCCCGCTTTCGCTACAAAGGAGCAAATCCCCAAAAAGAAAACGGATCCCATATGAATAGTTGCTGATGGGTGTTGTATTGGATGCAAAAAGCTCAAAAATTCTTCTGGAGAACATGGAACAAGAGTTTCTTACTGTATTCATGTTCAGCGCATAATTATATCCTTTGTATGCCTTATCAATTTCAGCATACGGCAAAGTTCCTAAAATATATTTTTTATATTTTTCGGGAAATTTATATGCTGCATGATTCTTATGGTAATTTCTATCATAAATCGTAACATCACGCACCTTTGGAAGATGCTTCATATAATCATCCATAACTTGGCATCTTTCTGCATACTTATGATAATAGCTACCGGCAAAACATATTTTATCTTCTCTGACATATTTTTCCGTGGGATTGTGTTGACGATGTTGAAAGCAAAACGGCAACAAAAAAACTCTTTCATGCTTTAATTCTTTCTTATATTTAATTATAGAATCAATATCGGTAGTAAAAATATAATCAAAATGTTTTGCTGATTTTATAAATGTCTTAAAATGCACCGGATCTTCTTTGTTCCAAAACACTGTCGGAACATTATTTTCATTGCACCAATTAAGAACGTAAGAGAGTTCTTTGCTGAAGTTAGAAATTTTTAAATTCCACTCATTGTCCTTTCCATGCCAAGCAGATTCAACAAAAAGCAAATCCGGCTGGAACTCTTCCAACTGGTTCACTGAATCGTGGGGATATAACCGCATAAAGTTGCTTTCAGGACTAAAAGTCCCAAAACTAAAGGGATCCATAATGCAAGCAACTTTCAATCGGCTAATGAAATCATGACCATTTGCATTTTGTTGTAGAATATTGCATACACATTTATTTATATTAAAAGCAAATAGTCTTTCGCCCAAAAGAATGGAAAGCTTTTTGTACAAACAAAGAGCCTTTAAAAAATTTTTCCCCCTGAAAGCTTCTTCAGCTTTTTTTGTTAGCAGCATTGTTTTCATAGTTTTCCCAACTTGTAAAATCCACATAATCATTACAATTATTTACCGCTTTGACATACGTGATTCTAATTTTGTAAAAATTTTCTTGGGGGAGGGACCTTTTTGGAAAA
>CAYJHK010000165.1:0-4934 GCA_964369515.1 uncultured Desulfovibrionaceae bacterium | reverse complement strand
TTTGGCAAAAGTTCCCCTTCCCCCCTCAAGAAAATAATTAATCAGTGTATCCTTAAAGTAGCCAAGAAATTTTTATATGTTAATGAGAATTATTAACACATTCGCAATCACGTGGGTAATAGCCCCGAAACCACAAAGACATTGATTGTACCAATTTGAATCTCCAAAATTTTGTTGTACAATTGCCAATTTTATAGTATAGGGTTCGCACCATCAAGAACTTAGCGGAATAGAATGTTATGAAGAAATTAAATAATAATCCTCAAAAGGCTGAAATATCTAAAGCTGAAATATCTACTGAAGAGCACAATACGCTCTTAGCCGAACTTGAAGATACACGTCGTAAGCTTGCCTTTTTTAAAGCCCTTGTTGATGAATTACCCATCCCTACCTTTGCTAAAAGCGCCGACGCAAGATTTTGTGTTCTCAACAAAGCCTATGAGCAATATTTTGGTGTCAAAAGTAGTGACTTATTAGGAACTACCGTGCTTGATTTTCAACATTTATCCTTGGAAGACCGTAAAAAATATCAAGCAGAAGACTTACGTACCATTGAAAACACAGGAGAAATACATTACGAAACGACTTTTGAGCTTGAAGATGGGATTGCTCAAGCCTTGTATTGGACTAAGGGTTTTCGTGTCGGAACAGGTGAAAAAGGTCTTGTGGGAATTTTCGTTGATATTTCCAAGCAAAAAGAACTTGAAACAAATCTTGCGGAAAATGTTGTTGAGTTGGAAACTGCTCAAGAAAACGTGCAAATTGGCAATGCTCGTATGAGGGCTATGCTTGATACCATGCCCTTGGCCGCACAAGTATGGTCAAAAGATCATGTCATGCTTGATGCAAGTCAAGAGACTGCAAGACTTTTCGGATTTAAAAACCCTCAAGAATTTATTGAGCGTTTTAAGGAAATTGTACCGGAATTTCAACCAAGTGGCGAAAGATCAGCTGAACTTGCCCATCAATATATTACTGAAGCCTTTGAACTTGGCTATTTGCGTAAAAATTGGACACAGTTAAACACCGATGGCGAAGAAATCCCCTTAGATGCCATATTTGTCCCAAGCTTCGTGCGTGATGAAAAAGTATTGCTGGTATTTTTAAGGGATTTACGAGAACAGTACGAGCATATACGCAAAATACGTGAGGCTGATGAATATACAAAGGTTATGCTTGATGCAAGTCCCTTTGGTACCATGGTTTGGGATAAAGACATTAATCTTTTGGATTGCAATAAAGCTGTGGCAACTGTCTTTGGAGTGAATGACAAACACGAGTTTAAAGAAATTTTCCACACACTCTACCCCGAAATTCAGCCTGATGGTGTTCCGTCTGTGCAAAAAATGGCACAGCACTTACAAATAGCTTTAACTAATGGACAAACTAAGGATTATTGGGTTGGCCTTACCCCTGATGGACACGAAATCCCAACGGAAATAACAGCTGTCAAAGTTAAACACAACAATCAAGATATGGTTGTGTCCTTTGTTCGTGACTTAAGGGAAATTCAAGAAAACATCAAAAAAACACAAATGGCCGAAAAACGCACCGAAGCCATCTTAAACGGAGTGCCATTAGGTATTAACATCCTAAATTTACAGTTGCAAATTGTTGATTGCAACGATGAAGCTGTTCGCATGTCAGGCTTTAAGGATAAGGATGAATATCTTGAAAATGTAATGAGTTACTTTCCTGAAGTTCAAGCCAACGGTCAGCCTTCCGAGCAATTTATTGTGGAAAAATTTTCAGACTTGCGAATAGGTGTCATAAGAAATTTTGAAATGATAGCACTTGGGGCAGATGGAGGAGATATTCCCATTGATGTAACCGTAACTTATGCTCACATCGAGCATGAGGAGCTTTACATAGTTTATGTTCGAGATTTGCGAGAATCTAAGGCTATGCTAAAGGAAATTGAATTGTCTAAAGAAAGCGCAGAAAGAAATGCCATGATTAAGAGTGAGTTCTTGGCCAATATGAGTCATGAGATACGCACCCCCATGAATGGCATTTTGGGCTTGCTGCATATTTTATCCAGTACTAAACTTGATAAAACCCAGAAAAACTATTTACAGAAAGCTTTATTTTCCACCAATGAACTTTTGCGCATCATTAATGATATCCTAGATTTTTCTAAAATCGAAGCCGGCAAACTTGAAATGGAGGCTACCCTTTTCACCATTCATGATGTCTGCTCGGAGATGGAAAGTCTTTTTGGACATGCCATTGAAGATAAAGGGCTTATATGCAACATAGATGAAGGAAAATTTTCCACAACTCCCATCTTGGGCGATCCGCTGCGCCTAAAACAAGTTTTGCTTAATTTAGTAAGCAATGCCATAAAGTTTACGGGCAAAGGAAGTGTTAGTGTTATAATTACCGGCACAAATCACTTGAATAATAATTTACAATTCCTTTTTGAAATAAGAGACACCGGCATTGGCTTAAGTGAAGACCAAATTGCCAATCTTTTTTCGGCATTTTCTCAAGCCGACACGTCGGTTACACGCAAATACGGTGGCACCGGGCTTGGCCTTGCCATTTCAAAGCAAATTGTCAATATGATGCAAGGCGATATATGGGTGAAGAGCACACCGGGGCATGGTTCAAGCTTCTTCTTCACAGCTATATTCAAGCTTGCAGAGGGTGTTGCGACTGTTATTCCTGCGGCTTCCAACGCCGAACAAAGTACAAGGCTATACCAAGGTCATCTTTTATTGGTTGAGGATAATCAAATTAATCAAATTATTGCCGAAGAACTTTTGCAAAGCGTCGGATATACAGTTGAAGTTGCAAATAATGGCCAAGAAGCCCTCGATATGCTAGAAAAAGCTAGCTATGATCTTGTGCTGATGGATATTCAAATGCCGGTAATGGACGGACTAACTGCCACCCAAAACATACGCGCCAATCCTAAGTTTGATAAGCTACCCGTTATTGCCATGTCAGCGCACGCCATGATAGGTGATAAAGAAAAAAGCTTAAAACATGGCATGGATGACCATATCACAAAACCAATTTCACCGGATATTTTGTATAATACCCTGCACTACTGGCTTAAAAAATATAGGGAGATGTAATTACCACGGCATTTAAGGAAACACTGATTAATTAGTCGTCACTGAAAAATATGTTAACAATTTAAAATTAAACATTTTATACTGTTAACATGTTTTTCAGTGGCGACTAGATACACTCATGAAATATGCGGGTTAGGGCCTCACTCAAACGCCGATGCTCGCAAGCAAAACGCACAGCCGCCCTGTACCATGTATTGTCTTCAAGTCCATAATAATTTGAGCAATCTCGTATGGCTATTCGATGATTTTGCAAAAGTAGTTTCGGTAGATTTGGCAAAGCTTTATTGAGCCTAAAAAGTATATAATTGGCCACGGACGGAAAGATTTCTATGCCGTCAACGGTTTGCAATTGCGTCATAAGGTGTTCACGTCGGCTTGCGTTGGTTTTTCGTGTTTGCTCGGCAAAATCCGAAGTATCACTCAGCACTGCAATGGCTGCCTGTATGGCAAAGCAATTCACCGTCCATGCCGGCAATATATGTTTAATGCCTTGCGCCAACTCTTCAGTTGCCAGCAAAAACCCCAAGCGAACACCGGCTATGGCATGAAACTTTGTGAGAGAGCGTAAAATAAGAAGATTTTGCGGAAAGTGATCGGCTAAAAGCATGACCAGCGACACATTTTCTTCGGCACCGGCATATTCAATAAAGGCCTCGTCCACAATAAAAGTAAGCTCCGGACGCTGCGTTATCAGGGTAAGCATGTCCTGTCTGGAATAAAAAATTCCTGAGGGATTTGCCGGATTTGCCATAAATACCACGGCACCGGCAGGAACTTTTTCTAACAGCAGCTTGCATTCATCCATGTGTAAAGCTTGCACGCCGCCCCACAAAGCATGAACCTTCAATCCTGCGTTATTACAGGCCAAAGCATATTCACTAAAGGCAGGTTCCATGATAAAGGCGTGTTTTTTTCCTTGCAGCGCAAAAAAACGAGCCACGGCATGGATAAGCTCATTACTGCCATTGCCAAACACAAAACATTGCGCCGCATGGGCATAGCGATTTGCCGCCGCAAGGCAAGCTTCTTCGGCATGGGGCGATGGATACACATGCAGATAATCCATGGCACGCAATAAAGCTCGGCGCAAAAATGGCGGCGCACCTTCCGGACGTAAATTGACACTGAAATCTAAAATATCTTCGGGCTTACACTGTACCGCTTGCGCCAAGGTGAAAAGATCGCCCCCGTGCCTTGTTGCCTTCATTGAATGAGCCCTCCCACGAATGTACAAAAAAGTGTCCATACCATATGAGCATGGACACTGAAATCAATTCCCTTTTGATATATACGAACTACTTCTGTGATGAAAAAAGCCAAGAGAGGCAGAGGCTTTTCCATGATGTATATATGCTTGAGCGAACATAAATACATGAAAGTATGAAAATATTAAGAAATATTCAGTGATGGATTGAAGAAAACCTTCTCCACAATACAAGCACGCATATCAAAACCCGTAACCGTATTATACGAGAAGGAATCACAAATATCCATATTCTTTCCATTCCACGGGAAAAATATGCTCGTGCAAAGGTCGGTCTTCTGACTTCCGGATCAAGCCGTTTTGCACCCTTCCCATTTTTTCAAACAGTGGCATATGCAAAGCGTACCGGTTACAGCGGCGGGTCCGTGACGGAATTTCACCGTCTTCCCTGAAGCCCTTTATCAGCTTCACCTTCTGCGAGCAATGTAATGATAAAAAAAAAACTTGTCAACCTGTTTTCTCGCACCGACATTTAAGGAAGCACGTGGGTTATATGTGACTCCGCCTAGAATTGAGCTATTATAGTCATATTATCACGTGATTCTAATTTTGTAAAAATTTTCTTGGGGGAGGGACCTTTTTGGAAA
>CAYJHK010000164.1:0-4974 GCA_964369515.1 uncultured Desulfovibrionaceae bacterium | reverse complement strand
GGAAGGAAAACACTTTTTGGCGCTAGCAAAAGGGTTTTCCTTCCCCCAGAAAAATCTGACTAAAGGCAATAGCCACATAGTCTTATTTTACAAGGGGTTATGCGCAAGACCCAATAAAGCTTTTTTTCGAAGAAAAAAAGCGGAAAGCGCGTTTTGAAAGGCCGACCCGAAGGGCGCCGAAGGCGTTTGCGTTAGCGAGCTTGCGAGCTTTACGCAAATCGAGAGCAAAGCGGGTTTGGAGGAAAACTTTTTGGCGCTAGCAAAAGTTTTCCCCCAAGAAAAATCTCTAACTACAATGCCCTAAAAATCACCTTACTCCCCTAGAATTTCGAACAATTTATATTTCAGCTCGTTGCGCAGTTCGTAATCTTTCATGGCGAAATAGATATTTGCGGTGAGATATTCCACCCAATCGCCGGCGTCAAAGCGTTCGCCTTGAATTTTTACGGCCAGCATTCCTTTATCTTTTGCCAGTGCTTGCAATGCGTCGGTAAGTTGGATTTCGCCGCCGTGTCCGGGTTCAATGTTTTTGAGATAATCAAAGATATCAGGGGTAAGTACATAACGTCCCACTATGGCAAGGCGTGAAGGTGCTTTATCGCAACTTGGTTTTTCAATCATATCGTTGATTTGGTATACGCCGGGAGAAATTTCGGTACCATCAATGATACCATAACGATTAACTTTATCGCGCGGAACTTCCATAACGCCGATGACGGGCATATTTTCCTTGGTAGCTACGTCAATAAGCTGTTGTATTCCTGCTTTTTCTCCAAACATTAGGTCATCGCCCACCATGACGGCAAAGGCTTGCCCACGTACAAATTCTTTGGCGCAAAGTACAGCGTGTCCAAGTCCCAATTGTTTCTTTTGGCGCACGGAAAACATATTGACCATTTCGGCAACATCTCGTATTATTTTGAGTTTATCCTGTTTTCCGGCTCGCTCCAGCACACTTTCCAATTGAAGATTGTAGTCGAAGTGATCTTCAATGATTTTTTTGTCTCTATTGGTGACAAAAATGACATCCTTGATTTGCGAAGCTATGGCTTCTTCTACCACCCACTGGATAACGGGTTTGTTGTAGATGGGAAGCATTTCCTTGGGAATGTTTTTACTGGCAGGTAGTGAGCGAGTGCCCCAACCTGCAACCGGCATGATAACTTTCCGAATTTTATTCATCTTGTCCTTCTTCACTTTCTGAAGCTCGTAAAATGTGTTTAACCTGTTCAGCCAAATAATGTGCATGTGACTGAACTTTTTTACCGTCTTCGCCTTCAACCATAACACGGCAGACGGGTTCTGTTCCCGAATATCGTAAAAGCACTCTTCCGTTTTCGCCAAGGTCTTTTTCAATATCTTCCACAACGTTAAGCAGACGTGGTTCCTTTTCCAGCGTTGGCTTACGTTGCACACGCACATTGATAAGCTCTTGTGGGAAAGGTGTCAATAGGCCGGCCAAGTCTGACAGCGGTCGTTGCTTTTCACACATATAACGTAAAATTTGTAATGCCGCAAGTAATCCGTCACCTGTTGTGCTGAATTGGCGGAAAATAAGATGCCCCGATTGTTCGCCGCCAAACATGTAGCCGCCGATTTGCATGGCTTCCATGACATAACGATCGCCCACCTTGGTGCGCAACAATGTGCCGCCGTGTTTTTTCATAAACACTTCAAGTGCCATATTGCTCATAACGGTGGAAACCACTGTTTTATTGGGGAGTTCGTTTCTTTCGAGCATGGCAAGGGCGCACAAGGCCATAATTTGGTCACCGTCTAAAATGGTGCCGTTTTCATCTACCACGATGAGTCTGTCGGCATCGCCATCAAGCGCAAGCCCGATGTCAGCACGTACTTCACGTACTTTTTCGGCGGTGCGTTGGGGGAAGAGCGAACCGTAGCCATCATTAATATTTGTACCGTTGGGTTCTGTGCCAAGGGTGATGACTTCTGCGCCAAGTTCACGCAATGCCAGTGGTGCCACTTTATAGGCTGCACCGTGGGCGCAATCAATGACGACTCGAATGCCGGTGAGCGATAAGTGCGCAGGAAAGCAGCTTTTTGTATAGACAATGTAGCGTCCGCCGGCATCTTCAATTCTTTTGGCACGGCCGATATTGCTACTGCTTGGAAATGTCCATGTGCCCGTTGTGCCAGTTGTTCCGTTTTGTGCTTGATGTTCCGGAGAGTTTTGAAGCAAAAGCGCAGTTATGGCATCTTCCACTTCATCGGCAAGTTTGAAACCTTCGGAGTCAAAGAATTTTATTCCATTATCATAATAGGGATTATGGGAAGCAGAAATTACCACGCCAAGGTCGGCACGCATATTGCGGGTCAAAAAAGAGATGGCCGGCGTTGGCATGGGGCCGACCATGATGGCGTGCATTCCCATGGAGCAAAAGCCGGCAGTGAGAGCTGATTCAAAGGTATAGCCGGAAAGCCTCGTGTCCTTGCCAATGAGCACCTTATGTGGGTGTGAACCACGACGAAAATAACTGGCAGCCGCTTGTCCAAGGCGCAAAGCCATTTCTACAGTCATGGGGTAGACATTGGCTTTGCCACGTATGCCATCGGTTCCAAAAAGACGTTTTTGCATATATTCTCCAATTATATGGCAATTTTTGCTACATTAAAAAACTTGTCCCTTGGCTCGTGAAGTGCGTGGCGGTTGTACCCAATGCTTGATTTTCATGCCCATATCGTAGCCCACCGAGCGCACCATAAGCCCGGCGGCATCTTCGGGCATACGTTGCTGTACGCCAAGGGCAAAAAGATCCGTCGCTTGCTGTTTTTCCATGGCGCCACCTTGCCCCATGGACCAAATGAGGTTTCCGGACGCAACTTCATACATTTCGATTTGTATGGAAACGGCGGATTTTCCGGCATTGCCCCCGTCAAGATAATGGGAGATATAGCCGCCCACCAAGACATTGGCGCCCTTGGCTCTGGCAGCGGCAAGAGCATCACTTACCTTATGCGGAACAAAGCTGTCGTCATATTCGAGCACGGCAAAGGCCTGTTGTGCCAGCCATACTTGCCAAATTTGGCGGCTTAAATTGCGACTGATGTGGCGTGGCTGTGCTATGTCTTGGGTGACACGCAAGGGCACAAAAAGCCCACGCAAGGGATCCGTGACCATGCCGTCGGGTTTAACATAAACACGTATGGGGCTTACGGTGACGGGAGCATCGCTTGTGAGGTGAAATGGAGTCGCCATCTCGCCGTGCATACTCATGCTGGGATTGGAACCGACGGAAACACAGGCAATAAGCTGTGACGTAAATAACAGTGTTACAAAAATAATAATTTTCTTCATTGCATCCTCTCTGTGGGAGCTTGTGCTCCGTGTATACTGACAAGAAGTTTGTGTTGCGAGCGTTGTAAGCTTGCCAACAATGATAAACGACGCTCGACTGACAAGCGTTGAAACTCATTTCTGTTTGTCAAAACAATGAGCTTTCCCATTTCCTCTTGCAGTGCCTGCAAATGATGTGCCTCAGCGCCGGATAAATATCCATTGCATATAGATAAATCTACGAGATGAATAAGCTTTTGTGCTTGTTCGCCAATGTTTTCGGGTGCAACGGCATGGGCATTTTGGCGTTTTTTTTGATAATCTTTCCAGAAACTCCGTAAGGCAGAAAATACACTCATAATATTCTCCCTTGATGATAACACGGTTTGGAAGCTGTGAATAAGTACGGATTAAAAGTTTTTTTATGATGTTTAGAGGCTAATTACAATGCCATTGAAATTACAAAACGTAAAAGCAGTGGAATAATGATTAAGTAAAACGGTAAAATGCCAAGCAATGCCTTAAGCCATGGTAAGCCGAGGGCATACCTACAGCCAAAGGCAGTAACTGCAATGCTCCAAGCAAAGCCTACCAAGGAGCCGATACCCGGAACTATGCAAAGCAGAACAGGGGTGGTGGCATAGGCTGTTATTTGAAAAATAAGCTTAAACTGTGCGGCTTGCGGTGCGATTAACCTAAACATGAAAAAATAAAAACCCGATGCAATAAACAATTCCGCAAGGCTGAAAGTCGTACTGAGCATGAGCATGTGCAAATATGAAGTCTTGGGGGTAAACATGCTCAAAAGCTCTTGTAATTGCGGATCGTTGGCGGCCATGGGGGTGAGCACTTCAACTAAAGTTTGCACCCAAAATCGCTCAATGCTGATTTGAAGAACGGAAATAATGACATAAAAAACAAAGGCGAAGTTGAGCGGCGTATGTAGACTTAAGCCGGCAAAAAATCGTGCAGGAGCAAAGCATACACGGGCAATTGTTTGGAAAAATGCCGAGAAAAAACCCAATTCTTTTTGCTGTTCCCAAGGATTTTCTATGGCAAAGCTTGCTGCGGCATGGTTATAATTGAGGGGATTGCCGGCGTTATTGCTCTCAAAATCTTCTCCTTGATCTTCTTCGGGAGAAGATTGCTTAGGATGAACAGCTACAGGCTCAAAGGAATTTTTTTCCGCAGATGCATTTGCTGGCTGTTTCGTGAGCTGTACATCCTCTTGCTCTGTGCGCTGTCGCAAAATCTGTTCAGAAGGGGTGCTGATTTGCTCTGCACCGTTCATTTCTTGCACCAAGTTCTTTTCTTGTCCCAAGGTAAAACGGTGCTGACACAAGGGGCAGGTAGCCGTGCGAGCACGTTTTGGTAACATATCCTGTGTTACTTCACGGCTAAAATGGCACTGGGGACAAGTTATTATCATGTACGAATATCCTTAATATATAATGCAAATAAGAAATGCAAAAGTTAAAAACAAAGCCAAGCAGAGGGACAGCTTAACATGTTTTTTTTCAAAGGGCAAGAATAATTAACGCTGCAACGAAAATTATCGGCATTTTCATTTGTAAAAATTTTCTTGGGGGAGGGACCTTTTTGTAAAAAGGTCTCCTCCCCCAACCCCCCACCCCCAAAAACTTTTCATGCGCCATATTATTTACTTCGTAAATAATATG
>CAYJHK010000163.1:0-5079 GCA_964369515.1 uncultured Desulfovibrionaceae bacterium | reverse complement strand
CCTTTTGTGAACAAAAGGTTCTTCCCCCAGACCCCCTTTCCAAAAAACTTTCATGTGAATTTTTCTTACGAAAAATTCTTTCCTTTAAAATATGGAATATAATATATTAATTTTTACTTAATTAGCCGTCGTCCCGAATCATCCATTGCCTAATACGAGCAACCTCTTCCTTCCAAGCAGGAGACAGGCGCAGCTTAACAAATTGTTCAAAGACGGCGTCAAGTAATTCAAGGCATACTTCAATCAAATAGATTTTTTCAAGAATAAAGGCGTCCGGATCGTCGTCATCGCTTTCCCGTTCAATCTTTGGTGTTTTGAGGCTATTGCATGAAAAGTCTTCGGCTTTAAGATTGACATTCCATGAAAGTTCATCCTTTTCAAAACGTACAAGCGCACGGGTGACTTTTTTTCCCGTGGCAAGTCCAAAGCGAGCCTCACGCAGCGGAGAGAGGGAACCGGAAACAGAGGCTGTCTCAAGGTTTTCGCCTTCACCGCCTTGAACCACAATGCGCTGCTCCATATATACTGTAAAGGGCATCTGTTTTTTATCCACGAAAGCGTGGGGAGCAGTGTCGCTCTGATACCAAAGCCAAGTTAAAAATTCTTGCCCAAGCACAAGGTCTGTGGTCATTTCTGGCATATCTTACTCCGCCGCAAATTGTGTAGGTTCAAGGATATCAAGTTGCATTAACGCATTTTCATTCAAAAAAGTGCTTGCAAGCCCATAGGGAGTCATTTGGTCAAGGTGAATGTCAAAGGTTTTGGTGAAAAGTTCGGTAAACATTTCAATCATTTTATTCTGTGTTGACATAAACCACACCGTATTTTGTGAGGCCGACCAAATAACGTTAAACTCTGCCGGAATAGGTAAAAAACGTTGACGTAAACGAATAAGCACTTGTTCTTTTAGCTCTTTTTTTCGCTCACGGCTGATAAATTTCTTATTTTGTTCAGCCATTTTCTGTTTTTCTTCATTGATAGCCAAAGCAAAATGTTTCTTCAGCACACCCGGCGGCACACGCCTTGTATCCAAACGTAGTGAAAATACATAATAATCGCCTTTTTGTGGCGGGGCTGTATTCCATTGCGTATCGAGCATGTCATCAAAACATGCCCAGCCATACGATTGTTCTTCAGAAGTGTCGTCTATATCTTTGAAAGCAAAAAATTGTAATTTTTCAGGGATACTAGCCCATAAATCCTTGGGAATTTCATCCATAATACGAAAGCGGGTAAATGATACCGAACTATTTATAAGTCCCATATATACTCCTTATCAGCCTGTTGAAAAGTCAATGTCCGGCTAACCGAAGTTAGCAATGTTAAAAAGCAATACACATTTTTACGCTGTGCCTCCAATTATGGCAAGTGCTGAAATGACTTATTTTGCAATTTTGGAACACAAAAGAGGGGAAATTCATGGGAACGTTCCGAGCCTTTTATGTGTATTTATTTGTCTCATAATGATAATTATGTAAACTTTAATATGTGGTGCTTTGCAATTTATGGCAATTAAAGCACACTAAGTTATTAAATTATTAGTATTAATACTGACGTGCTTTTTAAGGCTTGTTTTATGGCGAAGGCATATCTAGGGTCATAATGTTTGCGAAATTTCTTGCTTCTGCTTTTTTACGTTGCGCTTGTGTGTCAGTGAAATTCAGAAAAAAAATCTCTGTGCAGGCTTGATGTGTGCAAAATTTTCCTTTTCATTTTTCACGCTTCGTACTAGACACTGTGTTAGTAAGCCAATGCAGGCAGACTTATCAGTCCGTTGAAAAAGCCCCATGTGCTGCGTCAGCTATAAAAATCCAAACATCTTATGTATGCCTAATACACTTCGATGCTTGAATTTTTTCGCTTCCTTGCACCTGGCACTTTTTGAACGGACTGTCGTAAAGTTGAAAAAGCCCCATTTGCTGCGTCAGCGATAAAAGTCCAAACATCTTATGTATGCCTAATACACTTCGATGTTTGAATTTTTTCGCTTCCTTGCACCTTGCACTTTTTGAACGGACTGTCGTAAAGTTGAAAAAGCCCCATTTGCTGCGTCAGCGATAAAAGTCCAAACATCTTATGTATGCCTAATACACTTCGATGTTTGAATTTTTTCGCTTCCTTGCATCTGGCACTTTTTGAACGGACTGTCGAAATATGAGTTTTCAACGGGCTGTTATATATGGAGGAATCACTATGCCACGTCACAAAACACTTCAAGCTTCAAGTGAAACTTTAGCAGGTAAAACTTTGGTGCGTATCAATAAGGCACTTGCAGATGCCGGTGTATGTTCACGGCGCAAGGCTGAAGAATATATTGCTGCCGGTAAGGTTTATGTTAACGGTCAATGTGTTACAAACCTAGCCCTTAAAGTATGCCTTGAAGAAGACGAAATACGCTTTGACGGACGCATACTTAAACACACAAAATCCCGTACCTATCTTATGTTGCATAAACCCGTTCAAACCGTATGTACCGCTCATGACCCTGAGGGACGCACGACCATCTTTCATGTTTTGCCCAAAAAGTTCAGCAGTATGCGCCTTTTTACTGTGGGAAGACTTGATTATTTTTCCGAAGGGCTTTTATTGCTCACCGATGACGGGCATTTTGCCCAAAAGCTTGCACATCCACGGTACCATTTACCGAAAGTATATCATGTTATTGTGCGTGAGCCTGTGCTCGCCGAGCATATGCACATTATGCAAAGCGGCATGATTTTAGCTGAAGGCGAAAAGCTTGCGCCCACCAAGGTGCGTATTTTACGAGCAGACAAACGCTCTACCCTCTTGGAATTGACTTTACACCAAGGGATTAATCGCCAAATACGTCGCATGTGTCGTGACTTGCAGCTTACTATCCTTAAACTTGTACGTGTGGCACAAGGACCGTTGCGCCTTGATAATTTAGCCATCGGCGAGGTTCGGGAGTTGAGTTCGGAAGAATTGCACCGCTTGCATCAATGTCTGGAGGCAAAGTGATAGGCAATGGGTGCAAGCAATTAATTTTGCTTCACGAGTTGAAAAAATATGCGTATATACATTTATAATTCAACGATATATTTTATATTTTAAATTTTTTTTTATATAATTTATGTCTTACATCTTCACACCTGCCATTTTTTGCTTATATTATTGTCACAGTAAGCAGGACATCTGTTTAAGGAGTCGGATTGCCTGCTTGTCTTAAGCTTGAGAGCATCGTTTATATATTTTAAATAATTGAAAATAGTTAGCTTATGAGAAATATATAAAGTGATGCTTGAGCAGTATATGTATAGTGGATGTTCCAATAAGGAGAAAACATGATTAAACGAAACCTAGTAACAACTTTTTTACTCTTAACCCTATGCTTCAATGTGAGCTTGCTTGAAGCGGCAGCCTTGCCTGATTTTGCAGACTTGGCAGAAAAAGCCGGTGCTTCGGTGGTAAATATCAGTACGGAAAAAAAAGCCGGTTCCGGCGGTAAGCGTAGTGCTGACAATTTTATGCGTAACATACCTCCCGGGTTTGAAAGATTTTTTGAGCAATTCCAACCTTTTCAGCAGATGCCCCGTCAACGTAATCGGCGCAGTCTTGGCAGTGGTTTTATCATTTCTGCCGACGGTTATATCGTGACCAACTACCATGTGGTAAATGGTGCTGATATTATTAACATTAACCTACAAGGTGCCATAGGAAAATCCGAGTCCATCCCTGCTAAACTTGTGGGTTTTGACCAAGAGACAGACATTGCCCTTTTGAAAGTTGATGTCAAAGAACAGCTTCCTTTTTTGAAGTTTGCAAATTCCGACAAAGCCCGCGTGGGTGAATGGGTCTTAGCCATCGGTAATCCCTTTGGTCTTGAGCATACCGTGACCGCAGGCATTGTATCGGCCAAGGAACGTAATATTAATTCGGGACCTTTCGACAGTTATTTACAAACGGATGCTTCCATCAATCCCGGAAACAGTGGCGGGCCGCTGCTCAATATGCAAGGCGAAGTCCTTGGTATTAACACCGCCATTATTGCCAGTGGTCAGGGTATTGGCTTTGCCATTCCAGGTTCCATGGCACATAATATTACTCAACAATTGAAAGCAGGCAAGAAGGTCAGTCGTGGTTGGCTTGGTATTTCCATGCAGCCGCTCACCGACGATGCTGCCAAAGCCTTGGGGCTAGAAAATACTGAAGGCGCACTCATCAGCAATGTGATGGAAGGTGAGCCTGCGCATAAGGCCGGGCTGAAAGACGGTGACGTAATCATTGCCGTTGATGACAAGCATATTGCAAGTCCCAGTGCTTTGTTACGAGCCATTGCCAATCAGGCACCGGGCAGTAATACGAAAGTTACAGTCATGCGTGGCGGTAAGAAGATGGACTTTGTGATCACCCTTGGCGAGCGCAATGTGGATAATATTGTGGGCAAGCGTGGTGACAGTCAACCTCAAGAAGAAGCGGCAACCCTTGGAATTTCTGTACGCTCACTTACGGAAGATGAAGCAAAAAAAGCTCAACTTCCCAAGGGACAAGGTCTTTTTGTTGCCGAAATACACGGCGATAAACCGGCCTTTCAGGCAGGCGTGCGTGCCGGTGATATCATTTTGAGTGCCAATATGATTGTGGTGAAATCCGCTCAAGAATTGGCAAAGATCATCAAGGACGTGACTGCTCGTGGAGCTGTGATGTTGCAAATAAAACGCGGCTCGCAAATAAATTTCTTTGCAGTGCCTTTAAGTGGTAAAAAATAATACTTTGTAATTAGCATACCCTCCCTACCCTCAATGTTGCAAAATGTTGAGGGTTTTTTATAACCTTGAGACCTCTGCGTAATTCCTAGAATTGACAAAAGACATGGATTGCGTAGAACTTTGAATTGCAAAGGTGTTTCTTGTGGGGGGAACTTTTGCTAGCGCCAAAAAGTTCCCCCCACACCCCCCTCAAAACGCGCTTTACGCTTTTTTTCTTCGAAAAAAAGCTCCATGGGGTCTCACGCATAACTCTGTTAAAATAATACTAAAATAGCCATATAATTTACGAAGTAAATTATATGGCGTATGAAAAGTTTTTGGGGGTGGGGGTTTGGGGGAGGAGACCTTTTTC
>CAYJHK010000162.1:0-5080 GCA_964369515.1 uncultured Desulfovibrionaceae bacterium | reverse complement strand
AAATTGTAACCTTTGGTGATGCTTTTTGCGCTAGCAAAAGTTCCCCCCACAAAAAATATCACAAATTAGACTCACGTGATTTTTCGTTAACTTATACACACCTTCCAACGCAAATAAGTTGAGCTATTAAAATAAAAAATTTTTTTGCCTTTACCCGTGGAATTGACCTATGTGATTAAATGTTTTACATACACTCACTTACGCAGGCTCATATGTTTTTTTGGGGTGAGGCTCAAGCACAATTATTTTTAGTTATGAAATAGGCGTGCAAAATATAAACATAATGTTATCGGAATGTTGAGCAGTAATTTTTAAGAGGCTACGCTTGCGTACAGAAAAAAACATATTAGTAAGGGACATAAATTATGGAAGACAAAAGTGGCTTCCCAAAACACTTTCGCTATGAATATGAACAAGATACAGACATTAGACTACAAGTGGCGCATGGGGTTTGGGGAGGAATAAATACGCATGGAGAAATCGAGCTTAATTTTTATTCTGAAAGCGATAAGTTGCCGCTCTCGTCTGAAAAAATTTTTAATGCCGAAGGCATGTCAGAGCCGGAACTGGTTATGCCAAGCGAAGATGAAACTCGTACTGTTATTCGCCGTGTACATTCAAAAATCCTTTTGAATTACAATACTGTACGTGCGTTGGTGGTGTGGCTTGAAGAACAAGTTGATCATCTTGAAATGAGCGAAGTAGAAAACTATTTGTCCGATGACAAAGAAATTGAGCAATAAATGCAACGATCCTTCCATATTTTAACATTTGGCTGCCAAATGAATTTTAATGATTCGCATTGGCTTGAGCAAACATTTTTGGCTCACGGTTTTGTGCAGGCTCCCCTTGACAAGGCTACGGTTATTATTGTCAATACTTGCTCGGTTCGTGAAAAACCCGAACAAAAAGTGTATAATACCTTGCGCAAAATTCGTGCAGAAAGTAGGAATACCGCAGGCGCATTTGCTGTGGTTGCCGGTTGTGTTGCACAGCAAATAGGCAGTGCTTTTTTTGAGAAATTCCCTTGGGTGCGGCTGGTGTGCGGAACCGACAGTATACACCATATCCCTTCCGGCGTGGAAAAGCTTTTTGCAGAGCCCAATTTACGCTTGTCCTTGGTGGATTTTTCGCAAAGCTATCCGGAGCGTGACATAATCACAGTAGCTAATAACGCAAATCCCTTAGCATATGTTAACATTATGCAAGGCTGTGATAATTTTTGTGCTTATTGTATTGTTCCATTCACCAGAGGGCGACAAAAATCTCGCACCTTGCCTTCTGTTTTGGCAGAATGCGAAACTCTTTTGGAACACGGCACAAGAGAAATTTGCTTACTTGGCCAAAATGTCAACTCATTTGGACAAGATAAAGCCGGTGACGGCACTAGCTTTGCGCAGCTTTTACTTGAGCTTTCAAAGCTTAAAGGCTTAGAGCGTTTACGTTTTATGACACCACATCCAAAAGATGTCTCAAAAGAAGTTATTCAATCTTTTGGCGAACTTGAAGTTTTATGTCCGCATGTGCATCTACCCATGCAGTCGGGTTCAGACTCTGTGCTTGCAAAAATGGGAAGAAAGTATAGCAGTGCGCATTTTTTGTCATTGGTTCAAGCCTTGCGATCTGTGCGTCCGGATATGAGCTTTTCGTCTGATATTATTGTGGGTTTCCCCGGGGAAAGTGAGGAAGATTTTATGCAAACATGTGATATGCTGGAGAAGGTCAACTTTCGTGCTTCGTTTTCTTTTTGCTATTCCGACAGGCCGGGTACACAAGCACAACGCTTGCCCATGAAAATTGAGACTGAGGTTATGCTTGAGCGATTGCACCGTTTGCAAGAAAAACAAGGCGAACTTACAGCAGCTTGGCTTAAAGAGCGTGAAGGTGAGCAGACCGTCTTACTTCTTGAAGATGTGAGCAAGAAAAACGCCGGAGATGCGCAAGAATGTTATTGGCAAGGGCGTGACCCCCATGGAGTAACTGTTAATGTGGCCTTGCCGGAAGGCTTGGGTAAATGCGGCTTATTGCTTCCGGTGCAAATTATAAATGCCAAAAAAAATACTCTTTTAGCTAAGCAGGTAGGTTCACCATGGTAAGAATGCGCATTCTTGGCCTCAGTGTTGACAGCAAGGCAAAAACTCCCATTTTGCTTTTACAAACCGAAGATGAAAAGCGAGTTTTGCCCATTTGGATTGGCTCCATGGAAGCCATGAGCATCTCTCTCGCCTTAAGCGGGCAAAATACGCCACGCCCTCTGACCCATGACTTGTTGTTGTCCATAGTACAAATTCTTAATGCCAACCTGGAGTCCATCGAAATTTCATCTTTTAGTGGTGGCATTTTCTATGCGGAGCTGGTTTTTAAACACAATAATGAAGCCATGAGAGTGGATTGTCGCCCTTCTGACGGTATTGCCATTGCCATAAAAACAGGCATTCCCATATATGTGAGCAACGACGTGCTTGATAGTGCTAAGGGTGCACAGCAAAAACAGGATGCCACTTCATTTCAAACGCTTAAGCCTGATGTGGAAGTTGACCGCAAGAAATTTGAGACGTCGCAAAAATTGCATAAAAACATGCCACATATTACCATAAAAATGCCCCCGAAGTTAAATGTAAAAACCCTCACAAAACCCATAAGTTTGCAAGACGGGAGCGTTGATTTGGCAGCACTTTTGCGTTCACTTGACCCTCCTTCTACCAAAAAAATGTAGTGCAACAGCTGTAGTAATTTCGCTGAAAAATTTTACAATGGAATGGTTTTTGCGCAAAAAGATTTCAAGAAAAATTCTAAAGAATACTTCTCAGTATATCAAGCTGTTATGAAGATTCTCGCCATATCTAAAAATCTTTGCCCATAAAGAAAAAACAGGCTGTGACGATTATTAGCCTTAACAACAAGGGGTAGGTTTATGTTAGATTATGAGAAGTTTCAAAGAGTACATGACTTTTTTTGTCAAGGAAAATCAGACCTTGCCTTGCGTTTGCTTATGCAAATTCAAGCACAACACATTACCCTTCATGATACAATAGATGTTCTTGAATCACGCATTCAAGAGTTTGAAGATATATTATTTCTTTCTAAAGCACTGTATTTTGATAGCAATTTCTACTGGATACGCACATCCTCAGCAACTCAGGGGCCTTTTTGTCCGCATTGTTACGAAGGCGGTGGTATGCTATTTCGGTTACGTATGCAGGAAAACGCCTTATATTGTGGACATTGTGAAGCAACGTATGAATATGGCGCACATGCTGTGGGAGATACGTCGCATCATATGCCACAAGCAAAGCTCATTCCCTTTAAACCAAAGACTTTTTAAAGGGTTTTCATGGTTCCAAGGCATATTTTTACGCCCGTACTACTAAATGAGCAAGGAAAGCCGCCAAAGCACATGGGGGGTGCGCTTTCACCTCTTGCGCAAAATCCGGAGGCAGGTTACAGTAAAACATTACAAACGGAAGAAGACCCAAAACCCTTACCGGAAAAGAATAAGTTTTTTATTCGCACAAATAAGCCTATGGATAGCATTAATGAGCATTCCTATAGTTCAGCTCTACTCTTGGTGGAGATTGAAGGTAATGCACGCATGGATAGATCAACCTTGCGTGAGGCCGGACTTGGGCGTATTCAAGTACTTACTTCCGGAATTTTGGCGGGAAGATTTCTAGATATTAAGAGCAAGGATGAATCTGAACAAGGCATTGATATAATTTTTTGCCATCCACGCTTGGAGGATATGTCTGCGTCGCAATTTGTCGAGCTTATACGCTTAAGCCCCTTGCTTAAACATATCCCCATCATCGCCATTGCCGGAAACAGTGAAGAAGGCAATTTGTTTCAATCCATTGGCTGTGGATTTGCGCAAGTACTCACACGCCCTTATTCCTTATACGATTTGCAAAAAGCTCTTGCTCAAACCCAAGAACTAAAGCATGAATCGGAAAACATTACTCCTGCACAACCCACAAAAAACAAGGAAGATTTTGATGTAGCTTTAAAAACGCTTGAAAGCTATAAGGGGCAAAACGCACGGGCAGTCATGTATTTTAATGAAGGTCTGAAATTGCTCAAGGAAAAATCGTGGGATATGGCCATCGTGGCTTTGAGTAAAGTCCTTTATAATCAAGAGTTAAAGGGTGAGGCCGAATATGGTTTGGCTATCGCTTGGCAAGGCAAAAACAATGCGGAAAAATATACATACTTCTTGAATGAAGCCTGTTTAAGTCTTGTCCGCACCCAAAAATGGGCACGGGCACGCCATGCCTATACAAAACTATTGCAGGTAATGCCTCACGCTCTAAATCCCTTTGTGCGTACAGCCGAAGGACTTATTCGAGGGCAAAATTTCAGAGATGCAGGAGCAACTTTACTGCTGGGTATTGGTTTGAGCAGTGAAAAGGATGTGCTGGAAAGAATTGCAAGAGCCTGTTTCTACACCGAAAATATGGAATTTACCCTTGATAGAGTTCAAAAAAATTTTACTGCGCCTCAGCTCAAAAACTTGGTGGCGGCATTGCCGCAAGAGCTGGAAAGGTTGAGCAAAGGGCATTCGCAAGCCCTCGAAAAAAAACGTGATGAGCGTGCAATTTTACGAAAGAAGTTGCGCTCATTGCCACCGAAGCCCGATGCCTTTTCTCTTTCCCCTTTCGACCATTCGGCGCAAAACTCATCTCAATCCTCTGCGGCAGGATTGGAACTTGTAGAATCTGAAAGCGTAAAAAAAGAAATAGATCTTCTTGACTTTGGTGAAGATGATTTTGCAACTCCCGAAGATAAGAGTACATCTGCCAAAAAATCTTTTGGCCTCTTCTCGTCACGAGATAAAAAAAAGCAAGCTCCCAAGTCGTCTGCACGGAAAAATACGGGCAATGAAAAAAACACACAATTGCAAGAGCAGGATCTTGAAGTGGATTTTTTCCCCAAGCAATTAAATGAAATCGCCACGGTGATTAAAACCACTTGGAAGATAATGAAGGGCAAATAAGCTAATGTGTTTTTTGACGCAACTCATGCTTTGACTCACGTGATTCTGAATGTGTTAATAGTAATTATTAGCAGCAACTGCTGCTGCTAA
>CAYJHK010000161.1:0-5103 GCA_964369515.1 uncultured Desulfovibrionaceae bacterium | reverse complement strand
GCCAATTCAATAGATTTGCATGTACAAAATTATATTTAATCAGCGTTTCCTTAAGGATAAATGTAAGTTAGGGTGCCCATTTCAAGAACTCTGCATAATTCCTACAATTGACAAAGTACATGAATTGCGCAGTCGTCTTGATACAAAGAGTATGCACTGCTTAGAGCTTAAGCTGTTGACAATATAACTGCTTGCAAAGCCTTAATATTATCTCGCAAGACGGCTGCACGTTCAAATTCAAGATTTCGAGCCGCATCCCGCATTTCCTTCTCCCATTCTTGCACTTGGCGTTGCATATCCTGCGTACTCATACTTTGCACGCTTTCTGCAGTCACCTGCGCAGGCGACTGCTTGCCACGTCCCCGTTTTGCCGCCATTTCTTGTGCGCCGTAGAGGGAATCAAGGTGTGTTTCCACTTTTTTGCGTATAGTATGTGGTGTAATATTATTTTCCACATTCCATTCTTCTTGCAAATGACGCCGCCTTGCTGTTTCGTCCATGGCCGCCTGCATGGAGCGAGTGATTTTATCGGCATAGAGGATAACTTGCCCGTCGGCATTGCGTGCAGCTCGTCCAAATGTTTGGATAAGCGAACCTTCTGAACGCAAAAAACCTTCCTTGTCGGCATCGAGGATGGCCACCAAGGACACTTCCGGTAAGTCCAATCCTTCACGTAAAAGGTTGATGCCAACAAGCACATCAAATTCACCCATGCGCAAGGCTTTAAGTATATTCATGCGCTCGAGCGTATCGATGTCTGAATGTAGATAACGTGTGTTTACACCCATTTGTTTGAAATAATCCGTCAAATCTTCCGCCATGCGCTTTGTCAAAGTAGTTACAAGCACACGCTCATCTTTAGCGATACGTTCCTTGCATTCGCCAAGTAAATCTTCCATTTGTCCCTTGGTTGGTCGCACATGAATAATGGGATCGAGCAAACCTGTGGGTCTGATGATTTGTTCTGTGACAATACCTTGCGACTCTTGTATTTCCCACTTGCCGGGCGTTGCGGAAACATATATTGACTGCCCTATGATGGCTTGGAATTCAGGGAATTGCAGCGGTCTGTTATCCAAGGCAGACGGCAGACGAAAGCCATAATCCACCAATGTTTGCTTACGTGAGCGGTCGCCTTTGTACATGGCACCTACTTGGGGTATGGATATGTGCGATTCATCTACAAATAACAAGAAATCCTTGGGAAAATAGTTGAGCAAACAGTGAGGCGGTTCGCCTTCTTTGCGTCCGTCAAGATGCCTTGTATAGTTTTCAACGCCATTGCAGTATCCAAGTTCCTCAAGCATTTCAAGGTCAAGCTGGGTACGTTGCTCAAGGCGTTGCGCTTCAACCAATTTATTGGCTGCTTGGAAATGGCGCAAACGCTCGCCAAGCTCTTCACGAATGTCATGCATGGCACGCTTGAGGTTATCTTGAGCAGAAACGTAATGTGATGCCGGATAGATAACAGTCTTTTCCACTTGACAAAGCACCTCACCGGTGAGCGGATCTATTTCATGCATATTATCAATATCGTCACCAAAAAATTCTATACGCAATGCAACTTCATGTCTATATGCCGGAATTATTTCTAAAACATCGCCACGCACACGGAACGTCGCTCGATGAAAGTCATAATCATTACGTTCGTATTGAACTTCAACCAGTCGCCCCATAAGACTGTCCATACTGATATGCTGTCCTATTTCCACGGGAATGACCATTTGCGCATAATATTCAGGCGAACCAAGTCCATAAATGCAGGATACGGAGGCCACGATGACCACATCTCTGCGTGTGAGTAAGGCGTGGGTAGCGCCGTGGCGTAGCTTATCTATATTGTCATTGATGGAAGAATCTTTTTCAATATAGACATCGGAGCTTGGCACATAGGCTTCAGGCTGATAATAATCATAATAGCTTACAAAATATTCCACTGCATTGTCTGGAAAAAACACCTTAAATTCATTGTAGAGCTGCGCTGCCAAGGTTTTATTGGGCGCAAGCACCAAGGCCGGCCTGTTTAAAGCCGCAATGGTGTTGGCCATGGTAAAGGTTTTTCCGGAGCCGGTGACTCCCAGTAAAATTTGATCCTTAACGCCGGCACGAATATTATCCACGAGCTGTGATATGGCTTGTGGTTGATGCCCTTTTGGCGTATATTCACTTTGTAAAGAAAATATGTTTTCGGACATAGTTATTTCATCCTTATGGAGGAGTGTTTCATGGATCTTAAAGTTATAGCTGCTTCTCCCTTCATGGAGCTTGAGCGTTGTTACCTTATACAGGCGCAACTCAAAAGCTTCAAGGGCAGAAAGGACGTTATTGTTTATTTATTTCGTACCGACGTTGACGAAAAAGAACTTGTACAATTACGAGAACTTGACGTTGTTGCCCCCCGCAATGACGAGACCCCCTTCGGTGCGACAAAGGAAGATGCCCTGCTCAGTTTGCTTGAAGCATTTACAGCGGAAGAAGGTAATGAAGTTCTTGAATTTCTAAAGGAACGCTATGAAGAGCACATCAGCGAAGTCGTGGTGAGCCCTGTGGAAATTCCGGTTCCCCTTGGTATGGTACCGTTTTCGGCCATTCCCGAGGGTAAGAGTATGGGCTTTATTCGTTTTGATTCCGGTGATGAGTATCCCTTGCCATTTGTAATTTACGGTTTTTATGACCTTGAAGCGCACGACGCACTCATAAACGAAGGTGACATATAAAAACGCTTTGTTGACAATGGTTTCCTTCGCAATACTTGCCGTGATTTTTGAATGCGGCTTTATGTATTGCGAAGGAAATAACGGTAACAGCTTGTGATATAATTTTTATTATGGAAGTTACACCATGCCATATTTAGATGCCGACAGCACACACCTTTCCCATGCAAAAATCTGGCAAGCCCAGCAGCTTGTGGAAATTCTTGCAGGCAAAACATCAGAAAATCGCAAAACCGATGGCGTACCACAAAAAGCGCACATAGTTTTCACTAATGGTTGCTATGACATTTTGCATCCGGGGCATGTGTCGCTCTTGGCAGAGGCGAAAAGTCTTGGGGAAGTCTTGGTACTGGCCTTGAATACGGATGCCTCGGTGCGCCGTTTGGGCAAGGGTGCTGACAGACCCATCAATAGTCTTGGCGTGCGAGCTTTCATGGCTGCGCATTTGGAAAGCGTAGACTATGTGACCGCCTTTGATGAAGACACACCTTTTGAAATCATTAGCCTTCTTAAGCCTGACATCTTGGTTAAGGGCGGTGATTGGGCAACAGAAAATATTGTGGGCGCAGATGTAGTGCAAGCATACGGCGGGCTTGTCTACTCATTGCCGTTACTTGGCAAGTATTCCACCACGTCTTTTTTGCAAAGTCTCAAGAAAACAGCTCGTTGAGTATCGTTTAGGAATGACAAAAATCGCAAGATAGCTTATTGAGAACACAAATTCCCATTGTAAGTCTCATTTTTTTGGTATACAAGAAATGTGGGCATTCTTACGAGAGTTTATTCTTGGAGGTATGCTTATGGAGCAATTCTGGTCTAATGTATTGGCAAATATTATTGCAGGCATTATTCTTACGCTCATTACTCGCCTTAGCGGCAAGTAAAAGAGTTCCCTGCCACGGCATCGGGTCATGGCAGGGGTAAAACTGTTGATGTAACCCTTAATTACATCGTGGGACTTGCCCATGGGGCGGTGCGAGCACACCGTCCCTAAACCAATAGTTAACCCTAATCCTTTTTTTGTCAAGTCATAAAAAGTAAGAACGCAGCGAAGCAATCCATGTATAGTGATATTTTTTAACGAATTATAAAGGTTAATCATGAATATATTAAAACAAATCGCCATTATCGGTGCCGGACTTGCGGGCACTGAATGTGCCTTGGTGCTTGCAAAACATGGCTATGCCTGCACGCTTTTTGAACAAAAACCACAACATATGTCCCCGGCGCATCACCTGCCGGACTTTGCTGAGCTTGTGTGTTCAAATTCTTTGCGCTCCAATGAACTCAATTCGGGCATTGGCTTATTAAAACAAGAGCTTCGAGAAATGGACAGCCCCTTTATGCGCCATGCGGATGCCGTAGCCGTTCCGGCCGGTAAGGCTCTTGCCGTTGACCGAAAGCTTTTTGCAAAAAATGTCAGCGACGAAATTAAGGAAAATCCGCTTATTACCGTAAAGTTCATGCAAATTCAAAGTCTTGACGATGCTGCATTGCAAGATTTTGCGCATATTGTCCTTGCTGCAGGTCCGCTCATGTCAGACAATCTTGCCGATTCGCTCAGCAACTATACAGGCTGTGCCGATCTCTATTTTTATGATGCCATAGCCCCCATTGTGAGTGCAGAGTCCTTGGATATGCGCACGGTTTTTCGTGCTTCACGCTACCAAGAACCGGAAGAGGCTGCGCTTAGCGGCGAATATCTGAATTGCCCCATGGAAAAAGATGAATATATGGCTTTTTACGAAGCCTTGCTGCAAGGCGAAAAAGCGCAGGCCAAGGATTTTGAGGAAGAAAAACATTTTGAAGGTTGTATGCCCATTGAGGCTCTTGCTGAAAGAGGCGCGCGCACCTTGACCTTCGGCCCGCTCAAACCGGTGGGATTTGTGGACCCACGCACCGGTAGACGCCCCTATGCCGTTGTGCAACTACGCACGGAAAATCTTAACGAAACCATGTATAATCTTGTGGGTTGTCAGACAAAACTCACTTATCAAGCGCAAAAAGATATTTTCCGCCGTATCCCCGGTCTTGAAAATGCAGAATTTATTCGCTTTGGATCCATGCACCGCAATACATATGTGAACGCCCCCATGTTGCTTACAGAAGACCTTTGCCTTAAAGGACATACGGGTGAGCGCAGCATTCGCTTGGCCGGACAAATCACCGGTGTTGAAGGTTATGTTGAATCCGCAGCCTGCGGACATTTTGCCGCCTTGCATCTCATAGCCCAATTACAAGGGAGGAAACTACAGCTGCCGCCGGTGCAAACAGCCTTGGGTGCATTGTTTAATCATCTACGCATATTCGCAAAAAAATTTCAGCCCTCCAATGCCCACTTTGGGCTTATGCCGGAACTTGAGCAAAAAGCCAAGAAAAAAGAGCGTAA
>CAYJHK010000160.1:0-5172 GCA_964369515.1 uncultured Desulfovibrionaceae bacterium | reverse complement strand
GAAAACCGTTGGAGGTGAGAGCCTCCCGGGGGTTCGAATCCCTCCCCCTCCGCCAGAAGTTAATTTTTCAATCTTAAATAAGCCCTAAAGTGCTGAAAATAAAGCGTTTTAGGGCTTTATCTCTTGTCCTCTTTGCGTGTAAATGTATGAATTTTTTAGTAGCTTTTTTTCGTTGCTAGTGCCTAATTGCAAAAATTTTTCATAATTACTCACAAAATTTTTGCTGTATCACCTGCGAAAAAACGAGTTTTCAGCAGGTTCCGCCACTTTTGGCGGCGCAAAATCCTGACGGATTTTGTAGTTTCTACTTTTGAAAGTAACCACTAGCTTAAGGCTAACAAGTGTGAATAAAGAGACTTGGCAGCTTACTTCTCCTGATGCTGTTTTTTCCTATTTAGTCGAGCCTTAAGAACTCACTATTTCGTTTCTGCTGGCTCCTGGCTACCATAGCCAAGCCAAGATATAAACCAGTACAAAAAAGAAGCCAAAGCAAAATTGAGGAAAAAAGAAAGGGCTTGCGCCGCTTTGCGCATCCACTTTTTAAAGTTGAAAGCTGCTGCGGCAAGGAATAGGTTCAGCACATCACCGAGGGCGCCTTTCAAGTAGTTTTTCGCCATTCTAAAGTCGTGTTTAACGTGTCCGATGACTGGCTCTATAGCACTGCGACGCCTGAAGTTTTTACGCTTTTTCTCTTTGAAATATTTGCTTATTCCTTTTTCAGATGGCTTCGGAATACAAATCTCAGTATTGCCAATTTTTTCAATTCCCCTAAACCCCCTGTCGCATAATGCCACCTTTGGTTCAACGCCCTGATTTTGCGTAACTTGTTTCAGGATTTCTTCAAGCGTTTTGCTGTCATGCCTGTTGTCTGAAAAATTTTCCACACCTAAAATGATACACGTCTCTTTCGTCATCGCAATACCAACTTTTGAACCAAATTCATATTTTTTATGCGCTTTTCCCTTGGCAATGCATTTGGTATGTGGTTCGTGGATGCTATAAATTTTATCTTTCTCACTGCGCTCTTGATTTATAACCTTCTCACATATTTTGAGATTTTCTGCATGGCACTCAAGTGCAAAATTTGATAATTTTCTGCGCACTTCACGCAATAAAGTGTTGGCTATGGTTTTAATTCGGCGCTTTGCTTTGCTTACTTTATTTTTATTTTTACGACTTTTATCAAATCTGATTGTACAAAGAAGTTCTTTCATTTCAAGTGTGTAACTGCGACGCAGCTTGATGTTTTCCTCTTTGGCTATTTTTCTAAGCTTAATGATGGCTTTATTGCGCAACTTTGTATCCGTTGGAAATGTAATATTTTTTTCTTGTACTGTGGTATCAATAACAACCTCGCTCTCAAGAGCTGCTTCACCATGCAACATCACGGAAATACTAAGAATTTTCTTAACACCATTTTCACCGATGCGCTTGCGAAAATGTACGAGTTCAGAAGGATCACAGGGCATTTTCCACTGAAAACTTTGCATCCCACAAAAAGATTGATAATAAGGATTTCGTACCCATGCTTCTACGACTCTTTCGTCACTTAAATTCTCAATTTGTTTCAATAAAAGCAAGCCCACCATGAGGCGAATAGGTTTGGCTGGTCGTCCTGTTTTTGAGTATAAAGATGCAAATTCATCTTCTAGCACTCCCCATGGGATGACTTTAGCAAGCAAAAGCAAAGGATCCTTCGGATTGATTTGATCAACCAAATCTGGATACAAAAGATGCCCTTGGGTGTGCTTCGCAGGTGTTTTTAAACTCATAATATTTTTCCTTTTCGACCAGCTTTTTTATAGTTCTTTCCTATTTCCTGTTGAAAAGTTTACAATGTATTGCATGTTTTGTAATAAATATCAGTAGATTAAATATTTTTTAAGGGTCGATTACTTTAGTAAACCATGTCTTTATTATGTAGCTTAAAACATATCCCAAGCCAACGGAGTCCCCATAGCAATATCAACACAGGCCGTCTTGCCTAGCACTGTATCTAAATAGCGCGTATGCAATCCGTGTCCTGGGCGAATGGAGCGCACATTTTCTGGGGTAAACATTTCTCCGGTTTTCACATCTTTCACCACAAAAAGAGAACGTCGGAAACATACGCTGCCCTGCTCTTTCGCTGTGCGCTCATAATTAACATGACCTAGAGCTTTTTCCACCATGCGAATATCATCTACCATGCTCTTGAATTCATGCGGTTCCATGCTAAAAGCACCATCAGGGCCGCCATCAGCACGAGCAAGGGTGAAGTGTTTTTCAATAACTGTAGCGCCCAAGGCCACCGCCGCTACAGCGCATGCTGAGCCCATGGTGTGATCGGAAAGCCCTACCTTACAATTAAAAGCCTGTGCTAAATGCGGGATAGTGCGTAGATTAGCCTCTTCAGCTGGGGCAGGATAAGAAGATGTGCATTTAAGTAAGGTTAAGTCTATGGTGCCATTGTCACGTAAAGTACGTACAGCTTCATCAATTTCTGCAAGTGTTCCCATACCAGTGGACATGATGACAGGCTTACCCTTTTGCGCTACTTTTTTGAGTAAAGGAATATCCACCAATTCAAAGGATGCGATTTTGTGTTTGCTCACGCCACATTCTTCCAAAAAATCCACAGCTGTCACATCAAAGGGGGTGGAAAAAAGCTCTAAGCCCAAATCCTTTGCATAAGCCATCAAACGAGGTATCCAATCCCATGGAGTGTATGCTTCTTGATATAAATCGTGAAGAGTACGCCCATCCCAGAGCGTGCCTTTGATTTTAAAATATTCATTATCGCAGGGGATAGTTAGCGTATCCGCTGTATAGGTCTGAATTTTTATGGCATCAGCGCCAGACTCTGCAGCTGCTTTTATAATTTGCTCTGCGCGTTCAATGGAGCCATTATGATTGGCGGATACTTCGGCGATTATGTAAACAGGTTCTTGAGATTTCATTCCTTAACCTTTTAATTCCAACAGTGCTGTATCTTCATGAGGCGAGGGAATTTCTAAGAAACCAACTCCCGTAAAAGTAGCTAGCGAGGCCGCATTATTCCTTTTTATATATGCCAAGACACTTTTTGCCTGAGTTTGAGTAAAATACTTTTCGCACGATTGCTGTAAAATATTCTTTGCTAAGCCAAGCTTTCTAAAATCTTTATGCAAGGCCATGCTAATAATATGCTGCAAATCATCCACCGCAAAACGTACATAAGCGCAAGGAGCGTTATTGCAACATGCTATATAGAATGGAACATTGCGTTCTATTTGTGTTGAAAACCACAACATGTGTTCATCATATGAAATTTGACTTTGCTGAAAAGACATAGCACGAGTCTCAGGGTCATTAGCTATTTCTAAAACAAAATCCGCGTCTTCAAGCGTCACTTTCCGAAGCTCTAAGGGAAGTATATTTTTTTCATTTTGCATATGCAGGAGGACTTTTTTACCGCCGTCTCCATCTACTTTAAGATATTGCATCGTTTTTTGTTGAAGAAATCTCGTATTTATTACTAGCTGTCCAAAGGCTTCTTCTTGCATACTCTGCAATTCTTGAGCCGCCCCACTTTGAGTCAAGAAAGAAACAATTCCACGCTGATTTTCTGCCACTTCCACCGTCAAAAAGGGCACTCCAAGGCAACACAACTCCCAACAAGTGCTCCCGCCGGCGGAAACACATAAGTCTGTATCTAAAAGTAACGAGGGCATATCTCGCACGTTGTGTAGTACTTCTATCTGCGCAGGGCAGTCTTTCAAAATCGTTTTAATGGATTCTTCTTGCATGGCACCAGCTATAACGCGCAAAGTACGTCCTGCCATTTCTGGTACATCAAAGTAAGAAGATATCTGTTGCAAATGATGTGAAAAGTCGCCGCCGCCAAGGGTAAGCAACATATTTTGCGGTGTTTCAGGACAAATACGTTTTTCAGTTTGTCCCCTTGCTTGAACAAACTCCTGACGTAAAAGCACATAGTCTAACCCTAAACATTTTTGCCCAATATCACCCTTATACTCTATACTCTCAGCTCCAATATTTTGATTTAACAAAATATCACAAGAATATCCCGATAAATGTGCATAGTCATCTATGACAAGCAATTTATATCCTGCCGCGCGCACAGCTTTTTGGCATTCAAGGGTAAAATGATACCCGTCCAGCACTATCCACGATTCTTGTGGTGCTGCTTCAAGGCTTTGCAAAAGTTCTTGCGAATTTTCTTCCTTGGGAATTTCTCCCAAAAGATGAAAACAATCTATACCCTCTTGCGCTAGCCTTTTCTCCACCCACGACACTTGAAAACGCCCCACAAGCGTGCAAGGAATACCCAGCACCCGAGCCCACTGCGCTAACGCCATACAACGCATAACGTGGCCTGTGCCCATGGTAGGCGAAGCATCTGCGCGGATGATGAGATTCATTACATAAGGTCTCTACGTTTGTACACGCCATTAATATCCTTAACAAGCAAGGTCTGATTGACGTGTTTTTCTACAATAGCCTCGAAATGAGATTCTGTAATATTAAGAGTTTTACAAAAATCAACTTTAGCCATTTCATCTAAAATATAATCTTTATCTTTAATAAAAAGCAAAGCCTGATCTCTAGTTAATTTCCCCTCGCGAACAAATCGGCAAGCCATATCTGACACTCTTTGAAATCCAAACTTAGGGAATTTGCACCATAAATGTATTATATATGCCATACTATCTATTTGCGCAAAACGCTCGATACTTCCAGAGCGAGGCCATTCTTCGTAGTCCTTTAAGTCTTTAAAACCATATTGTTGCGCTCTTGTTCTAGAGTATTCAGTAGAGTATGGATAAATTGCCCCCATATAAATAATGGATGTTTGGTCATCAGAGGCTGGATGGAAAATATCTAGATTTTCTGCATTACCATATTCAAATGCAGAATTTTCCCCAAAAAAAACTAATTTGAGTCCAAATTTTTTGGCTATATTAATAGGTGTAGTATAAATTCTTTCTTCTATCCATCGCAATGGATTTAGATTGTCTTCAAAATCTTTAAGTGTATTTTTCTTGAATTCTATAGGATTATGCCTAAAAAATAAATGATCGCATGAAAAAACTTCCGCTATATTTTTTCTATTATGTTCACCAGCTTGAGTACTCGTAAACTCATCACAAGTGGTAACTAAAAGAGGCTTCTTTATGCCATGATACTCTA
>CAYJHK010000159.1:0-5205 GCA_964369515.1 uncultured Desulfovibrionaceae bacterium | reverse complement strand
ACCATGTTTTAGCGTCATAAAAATGCCGGAAAAGTGCATTCCATGCCCTTGTTTTCGGCATTTTTATTTGCATATTTTAACTGAAAAAATGTTTAATTTTAGATTGTTAACATGTTTTTCAGTGACGACTGCTTAGACTTTTTATCGCTGGCGTAGTAAATGGCCTTTTTTCAACGGACTGATAAGCCTCAACGCACCGCCAAGCGCACCTTAGCACCTCGAGCTGCCATATGCTCCTTACATTGCATGATTGTATATTGACCATAATGAACAATGGATGCGATGAGTGCTGCCGAAGCCTTGCCCTCGGTTACAGCTTCGTACATATGTTCCGGATTGCCGGCACCGCCCGAAGCAATGACCGGAATGCCCACTGCCTCACAAATCATGCGCGTTAATGTCAGTTCATAGCCATTTTTAACGCCGTCGGCGTCGATGGAATTAATGCACAACTCGCCTGCGCCAAGCTCTTCACATTTTTTCGCCCAAGCCAGCGCACACAAGCTCATATATTTACGTCCACCGTGGATGACAATTTCGTACCCACTGGGAATATCATCACTTTTCTCAACTTTTTTCACATCCATTCCCACAACAATGGCTTGAGAACCAAAGGCATAAGCACCATCGGTGATAAGCTTAGGCGTGTTTACAGCTGCGGAATTTATGGAAACTTTCTCTGCACCGGCCAGCAGCACCGCACGCATATCCTCCACGCTGGAAATACCGCCGCCCACGCTGAAAGGAATGCAAATTTGACTGGCTACTCGCTCCACAACATCAAGAAAAATACCACGACTTTCGTGGGATGCGGTAATATCATAAAAAACTATTTCATCGGCGCCTTCATCATAATAACGCCTTGCGGTTTCCACGGGATCGCCAATGTCCACATTACCTTCAAATTTAACTCCCTTGGTCAACTTTCCGTTGCGTACATCAAGACAGGGGATAACACGTTTGCTGAGCATTTTTATCGTCCTTTTATATATTTTAGCGTCGGTTATTTAAACAATAAGCGTGGAAGTTCTGTAAAATTTGCAAACCCGGAATGCCGCTCTTTTCCAAATGAAATTGCAATGCCCACAAACCGTCACGTCCGAAAATACTGCAAAATTCCATGCCATAATAGGTGGTTGCGATAATATATTCTTCTTCCGGCTTTACATAATAACCGTGTACAAAATAAAATTCGGCATCCTCAGCGACATTGTTCAACAAAATGGAGTCTTTCTTGCGCAAAAGCCCGTTCCAACCCATATGCGGAATGCGTACCCGCGTCCCGTCTTCCTCCAGTAATCCTTCGGGAAAACGTACACACTTTCCTTGCATAACGCCCAAAGTTTGCTGATTATTTTCTTCGCTGTACTCTAGAAGGATTTGACAACCGAGACAGATGCCCAGCAGTGGTACTTGCTTTGCAATGCAGTCCTTCAAAACTAGATCCATGCCGGTTTGACGCAAATGCTGCATGGCCTGTCCGGCTGCACCGACACCGGGAAAAATGATACCATCTGCCTCTTGCAAAACCTTGGCATCCTTGGTAATCAATGCATCAATACCCACATGCTTCAGCGCACGCTTGACGCTGGTTTGATTACCGGCTTCATAATCTAAAATGGCTAACATGTTCGTTCCTTATCTAATATGTTTGTGAGTTCTAAGCCCAAATTATGCTTAGCACACAATGGATTTGATTTCCAGCTCACAAAACAGACATAATTTAAGATATTGTTATAGTTGCAATAGTTATCTTTTTAATGCTCTTGCCACAATATAGGAAACACCAAAAATAAAGATATTTGCCACAACAATGGTTGCGCCCACCGGTGTGCCGTAAAGAATGGAGCTCAGCATACCAATAACTGCGCACATGACAGCGACTGTTGCTGAAGCCAATACAACATTTTTATAACTTCCAAAGAGTTGCATGGCAGAGAGCGCAGGAAAAACCACCAAGGCGGATATGAGCAACGAGCCTACGAGATTCATAGCCACCACAATCACGGCAGAAATGGTGATTGCAAGCAGTGGGTTATAGAATTTTGTGGGTAGCCCTGTGGCTTTTGCAAAACACTCATCGAAGGTAACCGCAAAAATCTTATAATAAAACAACACAAAAATGAGAATGACAAAGAGTGAAAGAATTAGTGAAATCCAAACATCTGTGCTGGTTAATGTCAGTATAGACGTCGAACCAAACAAGGCTGTGCACACATCTGCGGCTATATTAGAACTGGTGGGAAAAAGATTTAAGATGAGGTAACCAATGGCAAGGGAGCCAACGCTCATCATGGCAATGGCAGCATCACCTTGAATTTTTTTATTTTCCCCTGAACCAAGCAGTAGCAGCGATGCAAGAGCTGTGACCGGAAAAACAAGCACGGTACTATTGGTCAGCTTCAAGGCCGAGGCTACGGCAATGGCACCAAAAGCAATATGAGATAATCCATCACCAATAAAAGAAAGTCGTTTCAGCACAAGGCTTGTGCCAATGAGCGAGGAGCATAAAGCCATCAATACGCCCACGATAAAGGCGTGCAACACAAAGGGGTATGAAAAGTATAAAGTCAGTTTTTCCAGCATTTTGCGCTCATTCTGTAGCAGTGTAGTGTATGCAACTACTTATTTTAGAAATATATTTTTCTTTATCCATGAAGTTCACGGCTTGATCAAAGAGTAAAACCTTGCTTGCGTTGGCGAGGGAGTTGTGGATATCATGGGTGATCATAACTATAGTCAAACCCTCAGCATTTAAGTCAGCAAGAAGTTTATACATTTCGGTTGTAGACTCGGGATCCAGAGCTGATGTAGGTTCATCAAGAAATATGACTTTACTGAGAGCGCACAGGGCACGAGCCAAAAGAACACGCTGCTGCTGACCGCCGGAAATCTTGCTGTAGGAAACATTTTTTAAATGCGAAATACCAATTTTTTCTAGCAATTTTTGGGTCTTAGACTTTTCTGCCTTATTGTAAAAAGGTCGCAACCCATGTTTATTGATATGTCCGGAAAGTACAACTTCCCACACCGAAGCCGGAAAATCTTTTTGCCTTTGGGTTTGCTGTGGTAAATAACCGATATCGTTAAATTTTACCCCTTCGGATAAAGCTATGCTTCCTCCAATGGGATTGAGTAAGCCAAGCAGTGTCTTCATAAAAGTGGTCTTGCCGGTGCCATTATTGCCGACCACAGCCAAGAAATCGCCGGCATGAATGTCAAGGTTAATACCCCTTTGCACTATGGCGTTATCGTAGCCTATGTCCAAGTTTTTGCAGATAATTTGTGGCATATACTTACGGTTTTAAACCTTGATGAAGTTTTTGCAGATTATCCTGCATGACCTTAATATAGCTTATGCCTGCCGCAAGCTCCTTGGCTGTGACAGTTTGCAAAGAGTTTAGGGACAAAGTGGCGGTATCTTTTTGCTTGCTATTTCCGATAATTGCTTGTGCTATATTATTGGTACTGTTATCTATTATAAAAATATTTTTCAACTTCAACTCATTGATTTTTTGTGACAGAAAAATAACCGTTTCAAAGCTGGCCTCCGTTTCCGCCGAACAACCCGGGAAAGCGGCAAAATAATTGATGCCATAGTCGTCCAATAGATATCGGAAAGGAAATCTGTCGGCAAAAAGGACGGTTTTATTCTGTAAATCTTGGAAAATTTTTGCATATTTATCATGTAAAGCTGTGAGCTTATTTATATAATTTTTAGTGTTTTCGGCATATTGCGTAGCATTTGCGCTATCCTTCGCTTGAAGCTCACTTGAAAGTGTCTTACACATAAGTATTGCATTTTTCAAAGAAAGCCATACATGTTCATCGTAAATAGTTGCATCATGTCTGTGCTCGTGAACATGATCATGGTGTTCATGAGCGCAATCGTGATGCCCGTGGTGTTCATGTTCTTGCATTCCTTGCACGATACGTTCCTTTTTTACTTTATCACCAAGAGAAGTCATTAAATCAATGACTTTTATATTTTTGTTCATGGCCTGCGCAAGAATTTTCTTCACCCAAGCATCAGATTCACCACCGTTATAAATGAACATATCAGCATTGGAAATAGTAGCAATATCTTCAGCACTTGGCTGAAAGTTATGCAAATCAATACCGCTGTCGATGATGAGATTTACGTCAAAATTACTCGGTGCTGCTCCAATAATTTCACGAACATAATCGTAAATTGGGAATGTTGTGACAACAACACTGAACTTACGCTCCTTGCCTTGCATATTCTCGGCATCCTGCGCAGCAACTATCGCAATGCTACTTGCCATGAAGAGCAAAAAAGTAAACAATATATAGTGGATTTTCTTCATATATTTCCTCCAGCTTCGGGGCGGCATTTATTTTTTCTCAAAACAGTAGCTGCAAATCCCATAGATAAATGTTTTTTGTTTGTTTATTCTAAAACCTGTCAAGTCAAGAGTTTGCTCAACAATAAGTTGCGTAAATTCTCTTTCATAGTGATAGCTTTTTTTACATTTCTCGCAAATAAGATGAATATGATCTGCACACTGTTCAGCGTCAATATACTGATATGTGGTTTCTTTTCTGTTTGAAACATGCACTTTTTGCAAAAGACCATCCTTTTCAAGCAAAGCAAGATTTCTGTACACTGAACTTGTGCTTATTCCAAGTGCGCCAATTTCATCTTTAATTTGCTTAACCGAAAATGAACTATGCGAATTTCTGTGTAAAAAATCCAATAAAAACTTTCTTTGACTTGTGGTGTATCGCCGCACTTTGCACCTTTATGTACTTTATTTGAATTTGCAATTCATTCGCAATTTATGTGTGTTATTTATTCAGTTGAGAGTAATTTGTCAAGGCAAAAATTTAAGGAAGCACTGATTTATTCACGTGCGGATTGACTATTTTCTTGAGGGTGGGGTATGCAAATTGATATATCTCATTTACATTCATTTATTGCACAAAAACTGCGGGCAGGCCTAATAAGGCACCTGTCAAGCTATAAAACCGCACTTGCAAATCACTTGCTTTTATCATATAAGAGCTGTGGGCGATCCTCCGAGTTCAAGCAAGGAGGTTTCCCTATGGAGAAATTTCTGCTAGATATTCTTGCTATGGTTATAGCAGGACTTATTGTGGCTTTTGTGGCAAATTTGTTTATTAACAAGTAACCACAAGAGTCAAGCCCGGCAGGACGAACACTCCATACCGGGCTTGACTCTT
>CAYJHK010000158.1:0-5219 GCA_964369515.1 uncultured Desulfovibrionaceae bacterium | reverse complement strand
CCCCCCCCCCCCCCCCCCCCCCCACAAAAAATATCGCAAATTAGAATGCCGTGTACTTTTAAGGCCTCTGCACAATTCAAAAAGGCATGGATTGCTTCGTCGCAAGCTCATCGCAATGACTTGATTTTATAACGGAAGTCATTGCGAGCGCAGCGAAGCAATCCATGCCTTTTGTTTATTTTAAGTATTGTGCAAAACTCTCTATGCTGTTTCCCAAAACTCTGCAGCTCTCATGCTATTTGGAAGGCACAGTTTCAACACATTGTGTCAACAAAAAATCTCCCTTTTCAATCCATGATTTCAGCTCGTTAGCAATTTCCAGCGACAAGCTATAACTGGTCAGCGGTACCGTTTTGACTTTCTTTTCCATCAGTTCGATTTCACCGCTCATTAACTCATCAAAGGGTGCGTGTGCCAAGATTTTAGGTATGCAATTGGGGTAATCATGCCCATAGTCCTTGATGGGCATAAGAATATCACTATTATCAACACCCGTAAACCATGCCATTTCTTCATTTAATATGGGAATGGGAATACCCACGCCAACATTTAAAGTGCAACCATAGCCAATGAGCGAAAGCCCACGCAAATATTTTTGGCGCATATGCTTCAAATCGCCTTTGAGCATAAGGGTTCCGGATGCCGTGAGCGGAAGCCCACGCTCGGTGCGTTTGGGATTTGGTACATGCTGCGTCCCGGCACCGATAACATAACCTACACCACCGCCAAGGAAAATACGAGTACCCAAACCAATGGTGCGAAAATACGGATCATTAAACAGCGGTGATAAATGTCCGGCCGTGGCATAATTAAGATTTTGCATATGCGGACGCAAGGGACCCATATAGGTATAGATAATGCTTCCGGTAAGGTTCACGGCTGCATTATAATTTTGGTAGCAATTTCTCGGATTTAATAGCTCTGCATACGGTAAATCATTGAGGGTTATGTGCCTATCGGACATACGTCTTGGGTAACAATCCGTTCCGTAGGATTCAGCCTTCAAGTGTACACTTTTACCGGCAACAAGATCCTCGATGACATGCGCTCCGCCATAGCTGAATGTACCCGGATATGGATTATTGAGGGGATCGCCTTCCTTCATTTCCGTGGCACCAAGATAGCCGTCGGCAGCAGCTATGCCGCCATAACAAGGCACACCGTTTAGGCTGATACGTGAAGAACGCATGGTGGGTGGCTCCGGCTGCCCCATATTAAAGAGCAAACCCGACGAACACATGGGTGAAAAGGTACCGGTGGTGACCACATCCACCTCTTTGGCCGCACCTTCCTTACCAAGACGGCGCACAATATCACACATTTCGGCAGCATTAACCACCACAGCCTTGCCGCTTTTGATGCGCTCGTTAATTTCTGCTATGGTTTTAGTGACTTTGCTCATGTTCTTCTCCTTGAATGTTGCGCTTTCTTGCCTCTTTTTATGAACCGGAAAATTTTTCTCGAACGGACTGTGAGGAGGCGTTTTTTTATCATACTGATAAAATCTCTGCACCATACCGGCACAGACATGTTATTTTCATTTGAGATATTTCTCGGGTAAAAACTCTTGCTAGTGTCAAACAGCTTCCCCCCAAACTCCCTTCTACTGAGCCGTACATATTATAGCACTATTATTTACAAAGTAAATAATAGTGCGTGTGAAAAGTTTTTGAGAGAGGGGATTTGGGGGAGGGAGCTTTTTCCAAAAAGTTCCCTCCCCCAAAAAGTTTTAATAAATTAAAATCCCATAATAAGAAATCATATCTTAGACTTAACCGGCAGTGCGTGTTTCCCAAGATTGAACAGTGTTTTTAAGCAACATGGCAATGGTCATGGGACCTACACCGCCGGGGACAGGGGTAATGGCTCCGGCCTTGGTAATGCAAGATGCATAATCGGCATCCCCCACAAGACCACTGTCGGTTCTATTAATACCAACGTCGATAATCACGGCACCGGGCTTAATCATATCCGCCGTTAAGAAATTGGCTTTTCCTAGGGCAAGAATGATAAAGTCAGCCTCACGGCATTCCTTGCCGATGTCAGGCGTGCGTGAATGACAAATGGTCACAGTGGCGTTGGCATATTTACCGTATTGGGTGAGCAAGAGCGACATGGGTCTGCCCACAATATTGGAACGACCAACCACAACAGCTTTTTTGCCGCTGGGTGATAAGTCATAGCGTTCGAGCAGCTCCATAACGCCGGCAGGAGTGCAGGACACAAAGCCCGGCAAACCAAGAGAAAGGCGTCCCACATTTTCGGGATGGAAGCCGTCAACGTCCTTGGCCGGGTCAATGGCTAAAAGGCAAGCGTCGGAATCAAGCCCCTTTGGCAGTGGCAATTGCAACAAAATGCCGTCTACATTGGGATCATTATTCAAATCGGCAATAAGAGCCAACAATGCGGCTTGCGTTGTTTCCGCAGGCAAGCGATGCGGTATGGAATTGATGCCCACATCTTCGCAAGCCTTTTCTTTATTGCGCACATAAACTTGCGAAGCAGGATCTTCTCCCACTAAAATAACGGCAAGTCCGGGAGCACGTTTGTCGTTCTTCTTTCCTTCTTCAACTTTCAGCTTAAGCTCAGCACGCAAGCTGGCAGCAGTAGCCTTTCCGTCAATGGTAATCATATTGACCTCTTGTAATCAATTTTCTTAGTATATTTATGTCCATAAACGCTCGCAATAATTACAATGCAAGCCGCTTCAATTACTCATCTTCTTCGTCCAAGAAATCGGGACGCAAGCTTGGGCCAAAGTATTCAGCACTATTTTCCAATTCTTCTTCAATGCGTAGCAATTGGTTATATTTTGCCACACGGTCAGAGCGGCACAGCGAACCGGTTTTAATTTGTCCGGCATTCACACCCACAGCAAGGTCGGCAATGAAGGTATCGGAAGTTTCGCCGGATCTGTGTGAGATAACGGTTGTATAACGGGCTTCCTTTGCCATTTCAATGGTATCAAGCGTTTCGGTAACAGTACCGATTTGATTGAGCTTGATTAAGATGGAGTTGGCAACGCCTTGAGTAATCCCTTCGGCTAATATATCGGGATTGGTAACAAAAATATCATCACCCACCAATTGCACATTTTCATCCATATGTGTTGTCAACATACGCCAGCCGTCCCAATCAGATTCGGCAAGACCGTCTTCAATGGAGATGAGCGGATATTTTTCCGTAAATTCCGCAAGCCAATTGACCATTTCTTCATTGCTGAATGTTTTGTTCTCACCGGCAAGGATATATTTACCGTCTTTATAAAACTCGGAAGCAGCCGCATCAATGGCAAGAGTTACTTCACTGCCGGGATTGTAGCCTGCCTCTTCAATGGCACGCATAATATAGCTAAAAGCTTGATCGTGATCTTTCAAATTGGGGGCAAAGCCGCCTTCGTCACCAACGCTGGTCACATGACCGTCAGCCGCAAGTATGGTTCTCAAGGTGTGGAAAATTTCAGCACCCATACGCAAGGCATCCCTAAAGCTGTAAGCACCGACGGGCATAATCATAAACTCTTGAATATCAAGGTTATTGGGAGCATGTGCGCCACCATTGATGATATTCATCATGGGCACGGGCAACAACTTTGCGTTTACGCCGCCAAGGTATTTATATAAGGGCAAACCAAGGAAGTTGGCAGCGGCTCTGGCGGTGGCCATGGAAACACCAAGCATGGCATTGGCACCAAGGCGAGATTTATTTTCCGTATCATCAAGATCAATGAGCATGGTGTCCAGCTGCACTTGACGCAAAGCACTAAGCCCCAAGACGGCTTCGGCAATTTCACCATTGACATTGTCCACGGCCTTGCGAACGCCCTTACCGCCGTAACGACCTTTATCACCGTCACGCATTTCGAGGGCTTCACGTGAACCTGTGGATGCACCGGAAGGAACAGCCGCACGGCCACTATGCCCGGACTCTAAACTCACTTCCACTTCAACTGTGGGATTGCCACGCGAATCTAAAATTTCGCGACCAACGACGGATACAATGCTACTCATTGATGTCTCCTGATTTTATATTGTGTTTATAGTTACTTACGCACATTTTCAAAATATAATATGCGCAAGCCCTCAAGTGTCAAATTGGGTACAACGTCATGAAAACAAGAACTTACCTTGGCTATGGCCGCAGCAAAACCACCTGTACCGATGATAAGTGCCGGGGACTCCAATTGCTTTGCAAGGCGAGCCGAAAGCCCTTCCACCAAGGCTGCAAAGCCAAATAACATACCATGTTGCATACTTGAAGCTGTGTCACGCCCGGGTACAGGTTCTGTATCATGGGTTTCCAAATCGATGCGAGGAAGTTTGGCAGCTTTGGTGCTGAGTGCCGCAAAAGAAGTATACACTCCCGGAAAAATAATACCGCCAAGATAATCCCTGCCCGTGACACAATCAAAGGTGGTGGCTGTGCCAAAATCCACCACTATCAACGAAGAAACACTTTGAAAAAGTGAACGTGCAGCATAGGAACACACCAGCCTGTCAGAGCCGACTTCCTGTGGCTTGCTGTAACAATTATTCAGGGGAACGTTTATATCTTGCGGAATTTGATAAAAAGGCACGCCAAGAAATCGCTTGCATCCCTCATATACAAGGGGCGTAAGACTTGGCACAACCGAAGAGCACAGCACCGCCTGCAAATCTTCCTTGCCTATTCCGTAATCATCCAAGAGCATTATAAGGTAAAGACCTAAATTATCAGACGTCTGGCTAATGCTCTGCGGCAATGAATAAGTAGTAAGTACGCTATCTTTACAGGCAACTCCAATCTTAATGGACGTATTTCCTATGTCAAAGAGAAGAATTTTTTTATTCATAATGCTTTTTTGGCCTTGCTCCGCACTGAATTTTATTCAAAATGCAGTAGCAAAATATTACTTGACACGCAAGCTTTAAAATTCTAATAGGAATAATTCTTAATAACAAGGAGGAAGATATGCAAGATCAAGTAGTACAAACCTTAGCCGATGCCGGCAAGCCCCTTCGTCCGGGTGATATTGCCAAGGCTTTGAATGTCGACAGTAAGGATGTCTCTAAAGCACTGGCTGAATTAAAGAAACAGAACAAGGTGCACGCACCGAAGCGTTGCTACTATGCAGCCGGCCCTGCTCCGGAATAATCAAGTAATGAGTGAGCTTACACGCTTAAAGACCACGTGATTCTAATTTTGTAAAAATTTTCTTGGGGGAGGGACCTTTTTGGAAA
>CAYJHK010000157.1:0-5232 GCA_964369515.1 uncultured Desulfovibrionaceae bacterium | reverse complement strand
TTTCCAAAAAGGTCCCTCCCCCAAGAAAATTTTTACAAAATTAGAATCACGTACCTGATACATAAGAGCAAATAAAGATATTTATTTATAAAGTGTGCTCCTGCGCATATGTTAACGTAAATCTCTTCATAAGCGAAAGAGCATACTTCATTGATAAATAGATATCGTCCTTATTCTAACATACCAAATAATTAGAGATAATTTATTGATCGGATATGTATGGAGATATGCTTATCAGACACCTAAATATTTATGTACAGTAAAAGACTCTTAAGCGCATTTTTTATATACACAGCAAGTAAGACATAGAAAAGTTAATATTTTTTTACCGGCATAAAAACAGTTGCGACATGGAGCAGGCTTTGCTAAACTACATTAAATTCCAGTGAAAGTTAACCCCTAACAAAGTTCATACAACATGAAAGAAACAACACTTATGCACACGCAAATACTTGCAATTATTTGCAGTGTTTTTGATGCTTATTCAGCAACACTATATTTACCCCATGAAAATGGTAGGTATTATTATTTGGCTGCAACTTTTTCCCTCGGTGATAGTGACACCTATTGCGAGGAACTGAGTGCAGGCATGAGTCTTGTCGGTAACATCTTGCGAGAAGATGCGCCATTGGTCATGATGAACTTTGATAAAGCCCAGCACAAACTTGGGTACTATAAAAACGAAGAAGAATGCGGCATTAAAGCCTTCATGGGCTGCCCTGTACCTTCAGGGGGGGTTTTATGTGTGGACAGCAAAAAACTGTATTCCTTTTCGGATAAAGACAGCAAAATATTACAATTATTTGCTGATCTTGTAAGCGAAAAAAAGCACGGTCACAGTCATTATGCCGATTTTCCAAGCGTCGATGAATATTTCACAAGCCTTGGTATTTTGCAGTCATTGCGCTTCCAATATAAGGCGTGGTCAACTTTTTTGTCTAATTACTTAAGGACAGTAGCTCATGCTTTACATTTTGATTATTGTGCTTTTGCTTCCCTTGATCCTTCCGAGGAATATTATGTGCTAGAGGGCGAGAACCAGCCCATTTTATTGGAAAGGGGCAAACAAAGAACTTTTACTTTGCAAAGCGGTATGGTAGGCTGGGTCTTCAGAGACGAGCAACAGGCTATTTTTTCCGACGGTTTATCGGGAACAAACAATCTTTCTCTCTATGGGAAAGATCCGGATCTGCCACAATTTCAAGCTATCATTTGTGTGCCGGTCTTAGTAAATAAAACAGCCCGGGGTGTTTTGTGTTTAGCCCATTCCGAAGGAAGAAATTTAGATGAGGCTCTCCAATCTTTTGTGCATCAATGTGTTGACTCCTTAGGACTTTTTCTGGAAAATTTGTATTTACGCAGTCGTTTACATCAACTTTTGCCAAGAGCCCAAGTGCATGAGCACATTTCACGGGCTTATGGAACTGATCATCAAAAATACAGCGAGGAAGACTAATGTTTTCACGTTTATTCGGTGGTTTAGGAAAAAAAATAGCCATGGACCTTGGCACGGCAAATACACTTTTGTATACCCGTGAACACGGCATTGTTCTCAACGAGCCGTCGGTGGTAGCTGTGGATGCCACCACCAACACCATCTTGGCCGTAGGCAATGAGGCTAAAAGTTATATCGGACGCACTCCCAAAAATATTCGTGCCATTCGTCCCATGAAGGACGGAGTTATCGCGGATTTTGAGATTACCAAGGAAATGATATCCTATTTTATTCGTAAAGCGGTCACGGGAGTTCGCTTTGCAAAACCAACCATGGTTATTTGTGTGCCCACCGGCATCACCCAAGTGGAAAAAAAGGCCGTCATCGATGCGGCACTTATGGCCGGGGTGCGAGAGGTACATCTTATTGAAGAACCCATGGGGGCAGCCATTGGGGCGGCATTGCCGGTGCACGAGCCTTTTGGAAATTTAGTGTTGGATATTGGAGGTGGCACTTCAGAAGTTGCCATCATTACCATGTCTTCCACTGCATTTTCTGAATCGGTGCGAGTTGCCGGAGATGCCATGGATATGGCTGTTTTACGTTATATTCACGACGTTTTTCAAATGGATGTGGGCGAAAACACCGCAGAAAATGTGAAAAAAATTCTGGGTTGTGCTGTGCCCATGCCCAATATGCCCATGCTTGATGTGTCCGGCAAAGATATGGTGCAGGGCGTGCCCAAGGTAGTGCGTATTTCTGAAGGACATATCCGAGAAGCCTTACGTGACTGCCTACGTGTTATCGTCAAAGCTATATTTACTGCTCTTGAAAAAACCCCGCCTGAACTTGCCGGTGATATATATACCAACGGCTTATTCATTGCCGGCGGTGGTGCTTTGCTCAAAGGTATTGATCAATATATTGCTAAGGAAACACGCTTAAAGGTTGTTGTGGATAACGACCCACTTACAACTGTTGTCCGTGGCACAGGTAAAACGCTGGATGATTTGCGCTTGTATTCAAACTTATTTATCAACTAACTTTTATATAATTTTATTTATATAGCCTTGCTCCACCAGCATCAAGGTCTTTGAACTGAGCATTTCTTTTGAATGTATTGACAGGCCTCGTAATTCGTCCAAGTCAAGCCATAGCAGTTGTTTGTGCGCAAAAAGTTCTTTGGAAACTTGCAGGCTGATAACAAAAAAAGTTGTGAAATCAACCCAAGACTGTTCTACTTGTTCATTTTTTGCCGAACTGTTTTGACAAATACCGGCTCCACTTACTGTGTGTGCATTTTCGATGCAATCTTCGCAGCTTAACTTTTGGTTGCTTATGCCAAGCTCCTTGAGCTTTCCCTGTAACAAGGCATAGGCTGCATCTTGACGAGCCTGTCCTGCACTCACAGCGCACATGGGCAAGCCCCACTTTGAGCAATCCCGTGCATGGCGAAACAAAAGAACTTTTCCGTATCGTCCTTTCAAGATAAGAACAATACGTCTATGCGAAAAATTTTTTGCATAATTCGCATTGAGTAACAGCATGGGTCTATCATCATTGTCAACCACTTCCAGCAAGCTTGCTGCTACAGGAAGGTTATATGGGTAATACTTCATAATTTTCACCCTGAAACTATGCTAAAAAACGTGATACATTAAAATTACAAGACAAGTACGCTCGGGTACGCTTTAAGAAGATTTTACGATACTTTGTCGGAGCTGAAAAACCGTGTTTTAGCACCATAAAAATGCCGAAAAAGTGCATTCCATGCCCTTGTTTTCAGCATTTTTATTGTATATTTTGACTAAAAATATCTTTAATTTTATACCGTTAATGTGTTTTCAGTGACGACTACTTATTTTTTAACAGGCTGCCAATATCATGTATAGACTTAAAACATTGCACTCTGAACACGCACAAAAAATTGTGACGCTTGAAAAAAAATGTTTTTCAAAGCCATGGGGATTGAAAGAATGTTTGGCGGTATTTGCGCAAAAACATTTTACCGCCCTCGGTTTATGGACAGAAAACACTCAACCCCCTAAAAATCATGCAATAAATGCGCAATACGTACATACACCGGATCTTGTCGCCTATATTTCATTCTATCATGTGCTGGATGAAATGGAAATCCTAAATATTGCCGTGGATCCCCTATTCCAAAGGCAAGGGCACGGAACATACATCTTGGGAAAAGCTCTTGAAAAAGCAAAAGAAATGCAATTACAGCGTGTTGTACTCGACGTGCGCATCAGCAATACTGCGGCCATAAAACTTTATGAAAAATTTTCTTTCGTGCAGGTAGGTACACGCAAAAAATATTATACGGACACCATGGAAGATGCCTGCATATATACACTTGCTTTATAGGGCAAGTGGTGATAAAAAAATTTTCATTCTTTAAGATAAGGGAGACGGATATGAAAAAACTTATGGCTGCCAATTGGAAAATGTATAAAACAAGACCCCAAGCACAAAATACCATCACCGAGCTTTGCGAGGTATTACATAAATCACAGGAAAAACTGCAAAACAGAGAAGTGCTTATATTCTCTCCATTTACAGCCCTTGATTCGGCCGTGCAGGCAGCAAAAAATGCCAAAGCACCACTATCTCTTGCCATTGGTGCGCAAAATTTTTATCCCAAGGATGAAGGAGCGTTCACAGGAGAAATCTCCTTGCCCATGCTCAAAGATGTTGATGTTAATTGGGTATTGGTCGGACATTCCGAACGCCGCACAGTCTTTGGGGAATCCCTTGAAATTATCCAAGAAAAAGCACAGTGCGCATTGCAAAACTCATTCAACGTCACCTTTTGCGTTGGCGAGAGCCTTAGCGAACGTGAGGGCGGTAAACTTGAAAGTGTGCTTAGCCAACAGCTTGAAGCTTTAAAAACTTTGAGCGAACTCATCACCGCAGAAAATTTTGCTGTAGCCTATGAGCCAGTTTGGGCCATTGGAACCGGAAAAGTTGCAGGGCCAGCTGAGGTTGTGGAAGCACACGCTTTGGTGCGGAAAATCTTAGAAAATATTCTGGCTGATAAAGGCAAACATATTCGCATCTTATATGGCGGAAGCGTAAAAGCAGACAATGCCGGAACCATTATTAATCTTGACAATGTCGATGGAGTTTTGGTAGGCGGTGCTTCCTTACAAGCAGAAAGTTTTGCAAGCATTGTTACTGCTTAACAGTCAAATCATACAATTACAAAAATTTTTATTGGGAATTATGCCAAATAGAGGCAAGGAGGATTTTTAGTGCAAACGCTTATTTTGACACTACATATCATAGTGTGTGTATTGCTTATTATTCTTGTATTATTACAAGCCGGACGAGAAGGTATGGGAGTTATTTTTGGCGGCGGCGGCGGTTCTGTCTTTGGCAGTGGCGGTGCAGGTGGACTTTTATCTAAACTCACAGCTTTTATGGCGGTTTTATTTTTATTTACCAGCTTGAGCTATACGTACATTTCCGGTTCTCGCGCAGAGGACGATTCTGTAGTGATTGATAATGTTAAGCTTGAAGAAGTAGAGCCGGCAAAACCAACACCGGCGCAAACCAACACCGATCCAACTAAGCCCGACGCAGCAAAACCTGCAGAAGCTGTAACGCAAGAAAAAGCTCCGGAAACAAAACCGACTGAAACTGAAAGTGAAAATGCAGCCGAGGAAAAAACCCCGGACACAAAGCCCGAATAGTTTTTTACACTGATAAATAAGGGGAGCGCTTGCTTCCCTTTCACGTGATTCTAATTTTGTAAAAATTTTCTTGGGGGAGGGACCTTTTTGGAAAAA
>CAYJHK010000156.1:0-5246 GCA_964369515.1 uncultured Desulfovibrionaceae bacterium | reverse complement strand
GTCGCTTTAACTCAAGACACTGAAACGCAAAACACTGCATCTCCTCAAGACACTGAAATTCAAAGCACAACATCTCAAGACACTGAAACGCAAAGCACAACATCTCAAGACACTCCGCCTCAAAATACTAAACCTCAAAAAATCACTCCCGATTTCGGCGAGCTTGTGAGCGCACATTCCCAAAAACCCGGGATTGCTTTGGCGCAAAATTTAAGCTCCGACATTATGGGAAGCAGCTCCTTTGAAGCAGACGGTAAGCCTGACAGTAAAATTCGTATCCTTGCACACAGCAATTCACCCATTGTGGGTGTACTTGTCCAAAATATGGGCGGGAAAAAAGCAAGCTGGAAAACCAATGATGTGAAGCTTGAAGCCCTTGGAACACTTATGCTTCAAGTTGACGGAAAGTTGATCAATGCCGAAAATTCTTCCTTCAGCCTTGATGTGCAAGAACCGGTTGTTATTGAACTTTACCTGCAGGATAATGGAGCTTTAGCCGATGCCAAAACACGTCTGCGAGTGGTGCTGTTTCATGCCGATAAAAGCTATAGTTATGCTTTCATAAAAAGAATATAAATACAACAGCATAAACATAGATTTTTGTGGCTATTGCCTTAACTCAGTAAAATTAAAATTATGCTTATTTTCCAAGTCTTTCCACCATACTTTGATTTTGCTGGCTCATCCCGATAGGGATGAGCAATGGGCGCGTTTTGGGAAAGGATGGGGGGTCTGGGGGGAAGGAAAACCCTTTTTGGCGCTAGCAAAAGGGTTTTCCTTCCCCCCAGATAAAAAGTAGCTGACTAAAGGCAATAGCCACATTATACTATTTTTGCCTAACTCAAGGGTAAATTCACAACATTTTGTGCCTTACCCATTTGCCAAGCCGCAAGATTTTCGGCCGCAAGGCGAATAATATTTGCTCGTGCTTTGCGTGTAGCCCAGGCTATATGCGGCGTAATCAAGCAATTGGGCGCACTGAGCAACGGATTATCCGGCGTCGGCGGCTCTGTAGTAAGCACATCAAGCCCCACACCTCCAAGTTGCCCGCTATGCAAAGCCTCAGCCACCGCAGCATCGTCAAGCAAAGCACCTCGTGCCGTGTTAATGAGCAACGCTCCCTTTTTCATGCCGGCTATGCGCTTTGCATTTATCATATGCCTTGTTCCATCATGCAAGGGACAATGCAGACTGATGACATCAGACGTGCCAAAAAGTGTATCCATATCAACAAATTCACAAGGATATTCTTCGCAAGTCTTGGGGCTGCGATTATAGGCTTGAACCTGCATACCAAGTGCGTGCGCCATACGCCCCACTTCCTTACCAATATTCCCAAAACCCACAACGCCCATACGCATATCACCAAGATCACGCAAAGGCGCAAGCCAGTAACACCACTCTTTGCGCCGCTCCCACTCACCGGATTTAATACTCAGGCTGTGCTCGGTGTTTTGGCGACAAAGTTCGAGTATCAGTCCCATGACGTGCTGCGCCACCGTACCCACTCCATAAGCCACAACATTGCAAACGGGGATGCCTCGCTTTGCAGCTGCCTGCACATCCACCACATCGTAGCCCGTAGCCACAATGCCGATGTATTTCAAATCCGGCAGTGCATTAATACTGTCTTCTCTTAGAGGTGTCTTATTGGTAATAAGAACATCTGCCCCCTTTGAACGTTCAATAATATCAACCACATCAGTGTGCGTGTACACTTCAAGAGTTCCAAGGGCTTCAAAAGCTTCCCACGAAATATCACCGGGATTGAGAATTTGTCCATCAAGAACAACTATACGCATGAATTACCTCACAAAAAATTAAAAAAAGGGAGAGCTGCAAAAACTCTCCCCATTCTATCAAAAGTCAATGACTAAAACAATACAATAAAGTTATTGGGTTATAACCTTGAAGTCGTCACGACGATTTTGAGCCCAAGCCGATTCGCCGCTTCCGCCAACAAGGGGATTTTCCTTGCCATAGCTTAACAGTTCCATTTGGGCTGCGTTTACGCCAAGCATAACAAGATATTCAAAAGCTGCACGTGCACGACGCTCACCAAGGGCAAGATTGTACTCTTGTGTTCCACGTTCGTCGCAGTTACCTTCAATGCGCACACGAATACGTGGATTTGCTTTCATAAGCTCAGCCTTGCCACGCAAAACATTTTGAGCTTCTGACGTAAGATCAAACCTATTAAATTGAAAATGCACCCGAGCATTTTCAATTTGCTGAATAGCTGCCTGCTCTTGAGCAGTCCAAGATGTCTGTGGCCCAGCCATATTGGCATCAGAAGATTTTTTTGCACAACCAAAACCCACACCCATAGCCAGCACTAAAACAACTAACATTGCAAAACGATACATAAAACTTCCTCCTACGTGATGGTCCGTAAAATCATTATGGACAACGGCTAAAAAAGCTGTGTCCTCACCTCTCCTAAAAATACTATGGCAAATTTAATCTTTTTGCAAATTAACACAACTAAAGACAAAAAACCAGTATTATTTTCCTACAATTTTGCATGGCGAATAACAACAATAACTTATGAAAATATACTATTTAATCACAAATTTCATCTAAGAACAACTCCATTTTTTCCCACCGACATTTCTTTGGCATCAAGACAAAAAAATTGTTATGTATGTCGCATGTCTTGTGAAAAAAATCTCAAAATTATATTGACAAGAAACCATGATAAGCTATATATTGCTCAAGAAATATAGCTCAGATATATTCCATGGAAAGGTCTACTTCTCAGAAGGTTTATACATTTTAACAAGATTGCAATGGAGGCATTATGAATATTCTTATTTTTGGTCCAAACGGAAGCGGAAAAGGAACTCAAGGTGATTTGGTCAAAGACAAATATAAGCTTGCACATATAGAATCAGGTGCCATATTTAGGGAACACATCGGCGGCGGCACCGACCTTGGCAAAAAGGCCAAAGAATACATTGATCGCGGCGATTTAGTTCCAGACGAAATCACCATTCCCATGATTCTTGAAACATTACAGAGCAAGGGTCAGGACGGCTGGTTACTGGACGGGTTTCCACGTAATATTGTGCAAGCTCAAAAACTTTGGGAAGCATTGCAGGCTAATAACATGAAACTCGATTATGTTATTGAAATTTTATTGCCGCGCGAAATTGCAAAAAATCGCATTATGGGACGTCGTTTATGCAAAAACAACAACAACCACCCCAACAATATTTTCATTGATGCCATTAAACCCAACGGCGAACAGTGCCGTGTATGTAGTGGCGATTTATCCACTCGTAGCGACGACCAAGACGAGGGCGCAATCAACAAACGCCACGATATTTACTATAACACCGTTGACGGTACGCTTGCAGCTGCTTACTACTACAAAGACCTTGGAAACAATGGTAAACTGACCTACATTGAACTCAATGGCGAAGGTAGCATTGATTCCATTAAAGATACCCTCCTACAGCAATTATCATAATTTCATGTTTTATTTGGGAAGGTTATATAGCCTTCTCAAATAACCACACGCTTTCATTTGTTGCTGACTTTCCATTGCCACAGACTTTTCATTGCCACAAACTTTCCCTACAACTCTATATCTTTTAAAATAACAGCCGATAGAACCTTTAGGAGTTTAATTCAAATCTCCATGCATTGAAGCAAACATGAATTTTGGCGCATTTTTTGCATATCTTTTTTTATGAACAGCTTCTTGATTTTACCTATATAATTGGGAGTAACTATGAGCAATATTTCTCTGCTAAACCCTTACTCAAGTGCGGCAAGTGCTACCTTAGATTCTGTATTTTCAGGCACTTCTTCTAGCAGCACGTCCTCCGTAACGGCTGATAGCGTTACTTTATCCGATGAAGCCATAGAGCTTTTAGATGAACTGCGCTATAAGGAAAATTTGTCCAGTATTAAGACAGAAAATGAATATTATTTTGACAAGGCTTCTAAAAAACTGCCCAATACGGAAGAATTTACCGATATGCTCAATTGGTTGAGCAGCCAAAAGGTCGATGAAGGGTTTAAATTTGGCGAAAGCGACAGCGTTGTTAACCGTGATGCCTACGAAAAAGATCCGGTTAAATATGCAGAAATGTGGACAAATATGTATAACCACTTCGATGAGCTCATGACAGACCTTGGACTGAACAAGGACGATACCATGATGCGTGAAGTTCTTGCCAATGACGATGTGCAATTGGAACTTATGACACGATTTAAAAACAGTTTTAGCGACAGAACAAACTCACTCTTAAGCTATTTCAATATAACCGTTTAATTTTACATTAAAAAGGCAAATGTCCATTAATACATTTGCCTTTTGTGCGCTCTTGGTTTATGTAAAGTAAAATTTTCACAAAGGAGAATGTATGAAAGTTTTACTCATTAACGGAAGTCCGCGCAAGGAAAGTTGCACCCAAGTCGCCCTTGAAGAAATCCAAGGCTCGCTGAACGCAAGCGGCATTGATACCGAAATAGTACGCATAGGCAAAAAATCCATACGCGGCTGTATTGCTTGTAATAAATGCATTGAAAGCGGTTACTGCATCTTTAATGATGACCCTGTCAACAAATGGATTGATGCCATGAAAGAGTGCCACGGTCTTATTGTCGGCTCACCTGTGTATTATGCCGCACCAAATCCATCACTATGCGCAGCGCTTGACCGCATGTTCTACTACAAATCCGACATCTATGCCTTCAAACCTGGTGCAGCCGTCGTTAGTTGTAGGCGTGCCGGCTCCACAGCAGCCCTTGACTGCTTGCAAAAATTCTTCACAATTTCACAAATGCCCATAGTTGCAACCCAATATTGGCCGCAAGTGCACGGCAATACTCCGCAGGAAGTGCAAGAAGACCTTGAAGGATTGCAAACCATGCGTATGCTTGGACGCAATATGGCTTGGCTACTGCGCTGCATCGAAGCCGGAAAAAACAACGGCATTGACACACCTGAACAAGAAGAAAGCAGACATTGGACTAACTTTGTACGCTAAGCAGGGCTTCATAAATCTTCTTTGAGCATTCGTCATTGAAGTATGCTCTTTTAGGAAACTCTAACTAATTAGTCGAAGCTGAAAAACGCATTTTTATGCATTTTTCAGAAAGGCACGCTCACTCCAAATGCCCCTTCGGGGGCGCCGGAAGCAAGTTCCGGCTCATTTTACGTGGCGCAAAATTTTCACTCTCGTTCAAATTTTGTTAGCCGTCACAGAAAAACCATGTTTTAGCGTCATAAAAAT
>CAYJHK010000155.1:0-5259 GCA_964369515.1 uncultured Desulfovibrionaceae bacterium | reverse complement strand
GGGGTTTGGGGGAGGAGGCCTTTTTCCAAAAAGGTCCCTCCCCCAAGAAAATTTTTACAAAATTAGAATCACGTAAAGGAAGCACTGATTACTTCACTTTTTATCATAGGAAACCACCAAAAGGTTGAAAATAATTACTATTTTAAAACATATGAGGAAATTCCATGCAAACATTTCAAGATTTATGCGCACAGCATACATTAAACGTAAAGCCCATGCCGGATAACACCTTGCGTGTGGTGCTTGGGGATGTGTCTTTTACGGTTATGCGAACGGCCATGTATACGGAACCGGCTTATATACTGCAAGGTTTTATATGCACTTTGCCGGAGCAACAGCAGGAGCGTGATGCCCTGTGTTCTCGCTTGTGTGCTTTGCAATTGGCACGTTTAAAGCATGAAATGGACGCTGTGCCACTGACAGCAATCACTTTACAAGGCGAGCATTGTATGTTACAATGCAGGCTGGAACGTGGGGGTCTGCAACAAGATATCTTTGGGGAATTACTTACGCATTATTGCAACCTTTTGGCAACGTGGAAAGCGTTATCAAAGGGTGAAACATATGCCAAGGCGCAAGTTTCTACGAGGGGGTCAACACATGTCGGAGTGCATAAGCCGGGCGCATCACAAGGCAAACAGAATGTAGCGGCGCATAAGCCGACTTATGGCAGTGCTACAAAATTTTTCTCACCGGATATGTTGGGGTAGAACTTTGAAACAGACTATTTATCGTACATCTTTTAGCCTGCTTATGCTGTGCTTTGTGACAGTTTTTCAAGCCACTTGGGCATGGGCAGCCTTCCAGTATGAAACACGAGAGGAAGAAAATGTCACTCGCATCCTTGAAGCCTATGCGCAGTGGCGTGGGCAATCCGTAGAATTTAGCTCGGGGCTGACCGACGGTGACGGCGGTACGCTCAGTGGCACTTTTACTTTTGAAACCGGCGAGCAGTTTTTAAGTTTTTTAAGCCGCAATAAGAAAATTGTTTCGTATACCAGTTCCGACAGTATTTACTTCTGTTTACGCACAGAAATGGAGAGCGTGCTCTTTTCCTTGCAGGGTACATCGGTATCGAGTTTACGCAACAGGCTGCGTTCCCTTGGCGTATATGACACACGTTACCCATTGCGCACGTCGGGTTCCCGCCTGTTTCGCATCACCGCACCGGAACCCTATGTGGCTGTTATTTCACAAATTGTGGAAGACATGAGTTCTGAAATAGAAAAGAAAAAAGCCACTCGTGTTTTTAAGCTCAAACATGCATGGGCTGAAGATATAACCATTGAAAATATGAATGAATCCGTGACTGTTGCCGGCGTAGCTCGTCTTTTACGGGAGCTGACCGGTTCCGGTGGCATCTCCGGCGCTTCACCGAAGAGTATTCCGGCTGTGCGACGGGTGCGCAGTGCCGGCAGTAAACCCAGCCAATCAAATTCAAGCCAGAGCGACACAATGCAACAAGCCGATAAGCAATCTATGGCGCAGGGCGGCGCACGTATTTTGGCGGATGCTCGATTAAATGCCGTAATTATTTGGGACGATGCCGAACGTATGCCTTTTTATCAAGCCATCATTCGTTCACTGGATACGCCCATGAAGCTTGTGGAAATTCGTGTGGCTATCATTGACGTAGCCGTCAATAAAACTAAGGATTTGGGCATAGCGTGGAGCGGTTCCAGCAATGCCAATAACAATGTTTCCGTCACCGGCGGCATTAACAATACGGGCAATATGCTCAATACCGTGGGTGATGGCTTAAATGTCACCACCATCTTTACCAATGGCATGGATACGCTTATGGCTAGGGTAAACGCCCTTGAAGTGAATGGCGATGCGCATACTCTTTCTCGTCCGGCTGTGCTGACCATGGACAATGTGCAAGCGTCCTTAGAAAATGTCAGCACTTTTTATGTAGATGTGGCCGGCACGGAAGTGTCGGATCTTTTTGCCATTGAATACGGTACAGTGATGAAGGTGACTCCGCATATTGTGGAAGATACAGCCGGGGAACATCTGGGGCAAAGGCTTGTGAAATTGGTCGTGCATGTGGAAAGCGGCAGTAGTGATACTCAACCAACAAGCACTGCCGTAACCCTACCCACTGTAAATAAAAGTATTATCAACACCCAAGCCATGGTAGCGGAAAATCAAGCTTTGATTATCGGTGGACATTATTATGAAACAAAGCAAGAAACAGTGTCCGGCGTTCCGCTTTTAATGCACATACCTCTTTTGGGGCAAGCTTTCCGTACCAATTCCAAGAGCAAGCGCATTGTGGAACGCCTCTTTGTCATCTCGCCACGAGTTGTCGATCCTCGCAACGTGGCAGAAGCTCCGCCACCACATATCAGCGGCGCAATTCATGTCAGCAAGCAGCTTGGCATTCCGGCCATACCACCGCCGTCTTCGGGCAGCGGCTGCGGCAAGCAAAGCACCTATGTGGTGCGTTAGTAGGGATTAACCTGTGTCAACAACGCTCCTAAAAATACTCACAGGGCCGCATATGGGGGCAGAGGCTGTGCTTGAGAGCGGCGACGTTTTGCTTGGCAGCGATCTTGAATGTGATATTATTCTTATGGATGCCGGCATTATGCCACGGCATCTGCTTTTGCGTGTGTCTCATGACGATACAGTGCTTGTGTTGCCGCAAGAGGGAGATGTTTTACTTAAAGACGTACCGGTACCGGCAGAAGGTGCGTTGCTGGAGCATTTTTGTCCCTTGACCATGGGCGGAACTGTGCTTTGCGTTGGGCCGGCAAAACGGCCGTGGCGCAGTCATGAACTGCCCACCTTAGCTTTTCTGGATTCACAAGCCAAAACTGCCTTGGAGCGTTTGGCGCATATGTCAGCTGAAAATTCGGCGGAAGTTGGGAGCAATACTGCGTCAAGTACCATCGATACGGCCATGGAAACCAATAAAACCAACGCCGCCACAACAACCTTGAACGGCAGTGCACCCACCCATGAGCGCATCACTTTGGACGGGGCGCCGCAAAACATTGCCCCACAAAAAATATCAAAGTTCCGGCGTAGTATATTGCTATTATGCCTCTTAATCTTGCTGGCTTTGATTACACTTGGGGTACGGACGTATCTTTCGGAAGATAGTGCCACCATTATAAACAATATCCTATATGAAGGCGACTATGAGCATGTGGAGCTGGTGCACAGCGACGGAACCTACAGCTTAACAGGTTTTGTTCCGCTCAATAATGATATAGTCTACATTGAAGACATGCTTAAAGGACTGGAAGAAACTGTTTCAGTCAAACTCTTTTCTGTGGAGCAGGTGAAGGAACTGACAGAAAATCTCATAAAAGAAGCCGAAGCACCTTGGGTTATCCGTCAAAAACGCCATGAATTATCCATAGTCGGTTATGCGCAGACCCAAGAAGTGGGTGAAAAATTACTCGAAGAGGTACGGGCACGCCTTGATGCGGTGGGTGCGACCATATCCTTTGTAACGTGGGCACAAATGCAAGAAACATTAACAAAAGATACGCAATTCGTACAACTTTCCGGTAAGATGCACATTTACCCGGATGTTTTGCGTGTTGGCATTGCAACCCGTGTTTTAGACGAACAAGAGCAAGCCGGTCTTGAAAGAATTTTGCTGAAAACAACAGAGTTTTTTGCTATCCCTTCGCCCTTCGTGCGCATGGCCAATTTAAAAGAGCAGCCTGTTAAAAAGCCGCAACAAGTGCTCGTGCAAACACCTGCTGCGCCTGTTCGCAATATTTGCGAGCTATTATGGTGGCAAAATTCGCCGAACTCAACCCAAGGGCTGGCTCTTGAGCTCATGGGACAGAGCTATATACAAGGTAAACGCCTGCCTTCAGGTTGGCTCATCCAAGAATTGAATGTAAAGTATGCCGTACTTGTACTTGACAATCAAATGCGAGTATGTAATGCACAAATTAAACCATAGTAAGACCTCTGCGCAATTCATTGCGCAAGGACTTTAGAGCGTTGACGTTAGTTAATGCAACCGAAAATCAAGGATAGGCGGAGCTTTGCTTCGCCGTTAAGTGATTGATTTTCGTGCCTTTGCCTCTGCACACTCTTTTTTGTGTGCAGAGACAGAATCATTTTTTGCACATAAAACTATATAAGAAAATAATTGTGCAGAGATCTAGTAGATAGGAGTGCGTATGGATTGTTTTTCCCCTGATTTTAGCTTAATTGAAGCACTGGAAGGCGATGTTGACGGCAAACAACGGGCGGCCTTGCAACAAGAAATTAATAAGATGTCAGAGTCTTTACGTAAAAAAATCGACAAAGGTTTAACAAAAAGCGAATTTGCCAAAGCTGAACTACTCTTAGGGGCTTGCGAAACGGCGTACCTATGCGTTGAAAAGATTTGGGCACAAATGCATAAATAATTTAAGAGGGTACTTATATGTCAAATATTAATTCGGGTACAATGTCGGCTCAATCAGTATATGGTAGTGCGGTGAGTGGAATTAACGTGGCAGATAAAAATATTGCAGAAATGATGAACAATGCAGAAAAAGGTATAGCCAGTGAATTAGATATGATGAAGTTGAACATGGCTGTGAGTCAGCGCACTACGCTTATGTCGTTATTTTCCAATGTCATTAAGGCTATGACAGATACCGAAAAGCAAATTGCCAATAAGATTTAGAGCTTATCCGTAAATAAATGTAGCGTGAGGCGAGTACAAGAAAAAGTGCATTTTTACGAAGGGAGTGTACGTCTTTTGGTACTCGACCTGAGGAAAAATGTGCTTTGACGCAGTAATCGGCCGCGATACGTTATTTACGGATAAGTTCTTAATGTGTAAGCTCTAGCCATGAGGTCATGTGTATGCTTTTAACGCAAGAAGAAAATCGTTTTTTAGGTAAGGTTGCCTTTGCCTCCATGTGGTACGGCCTACTCCCTCAAGGAGAAAAAATTTTCGCCAACCTTGAGCAAGCAGGTTTAGAAAGCCTCGGTTTGTACCTTGGCAATGCGCAGGTGCATTTGCATAAGGGTGAATTTGACAAAGCCAAAAACTATATAGATAAGGCCGCTGCGTGTGATGCTAAAGATGAACATGTACGCACATGGACTGCACTTCACGCTTATGCTGTGGGTAATGTGTCCGAGGCTAAGGATATTTTACAATCTCTGAGCCAAACGGCCGAAGATTCCGGCATACGTGAAATGGCCAAGAATTTATTGGAAAAATAACGGCTATTTCAGCAATTATTCCATTGGACATTGTTTAGGGAGGAACTGAAGACTATGGCAGAC
>CAYJHK010000154.1:0-5267 GCA_964369515.1 uncultured Desulfovibrionaceae bacterium | reverse complement strand
GGGGAAGGGGAAGCTTTTGGGTTTTGGCAAAAGTTCCCCTTCCCCCCTCAAAAAATAATTAATCAGTGTTTCCTTAAGTACTTCCTCGTCGTTTTTTTGCTTAGAGGCACACCATTAACTGCGTCAAACTTCATTTTTTAATCGGGTCATGGACGTCCCTGTCCATTTCCCTCTAAAAAATTCGTTTTCCTTGTTACTGTCGTACCTCTAAGCAAAAAAAGATACTGCATTCTTTAGTGTGGGAAAGTAGATCGCTGCCAAATTTTTCTGTTTTTGCGTTATGCCAATGCGTAGAATTGACACTTGACTTTATTGGTATACTCTAATACATTTTCGAGCTGAAAATTTTATACAGTACGTGTCAAGTATTGATAAAATGTAGTTTTATATTTCAAATCTTAGGAGCTTTTATGTTATATGTATCCAAAAAGTCTCTGTCGTTTTGTGTCCTCATGCTATCTTTTTTTGCTGTCGGCTGCAAAGAGCTTGATGCAGCAAGTAGGCAACTGGGTTTTTCATCGTCCCAACAAGCCACCTTACCCACGCAGTTAAAGCAAAAAATGCTGGGGAAATATTCTTATTCACGATTTAAAGGAAGCGCAACGGTCAAAGCGGTAGCAAGCAATCCCAATGCTCTTCATGTAGAAATTTCCGCAGCTTCAGGCAATGGAGGATGCGGCTTTGAAAGTATTTGTGTGTATCAAAGTAATGGAATCTTCCTTTGCCCACATGGAGCAGCCAACGACCCCCGAACAATTGAAATGGCAAAAACCGATGCCTTTTCTCGGAAAATACTGAAAGCCCCTCCCCTTCAAATACATCCTACCTCGACAGGCTTTCTTATGAAAGGGCATGATTTCTTTTCTTGTGGTGCCGGTGGTGTAATGGAAGGCAATTACATAAAACGATAATACCATGAACAGCACAGCTTCTTTTCTCCATAAATTTCCCGCATTGCGTGATGATAAAATATTGCGCTATCTTTTAGTCATAACTTTTTTCTATATTTTATGGCAAATAAGCCTCTGCGGTGCCATTCTTTCTGCTGATAATATGGAAGATTCACAGCGACTGAGCGAACTTGCACAGTGGACCGTGGGGATAGGGATGGCATTACTTATTTTTCGTAGTTTTTATAAAAAATTACGCTATTCCATCATTGTTCCCTTGGCCTTGCTCGGCGGTTTTCTTGCCATGGAAACAGAAGACGCCATTGTAAGACTTTTTTCTGAAAACGCCTCGGCGCAAGAAAGGCTGGAAGCTAAGAAAGTACAGCTTTTTAATCAAGCCCTCAGCCAAGGCATTGTCAGCCTCACCGCTCTTCCCAAATCCATCAGTGAAAACCCCATAAAGGTAAAGGCTTTTTCCAAGGTGCTTGGGTTTTCCATCTGGACAAGCCCTGCCCTTGTGCAAGAAATCAATGCTCAAACAAAAACAGTGCTTACTGCAGTTTATGGGCAAGAAATGTATGATAAAATTGATGCAGAATATAATACCTATGTCAGAAAATACAATGAACATAGCCGGACATTCTTGCAAACACAGCAAAATCTCCTTTCGCTGAATTTCATGGATATTGCCAGCAAGCTCAACCCACAATTAAAAAGCTATGCCGCCTGCACCACTGAGGCTTGCCGTGCAAAAATTTCACGCAGAGTGCAAAATTATTTTAGCAAGCATTATTCGCAGGCAAATTTTAGCTTTGCCTTGGAGGATTTTTGCACACAAGAAAATCAAGGAGGCAGATATGTGGCCGGAAAACTTGTGAGCAGTAGTAGCATAAAGGTATGCGGCACTTCCGAGCAAGCTCTGTATGACTACGTGCAAAAGCGTCTTGAGCAAACAAAACAAGATGTTTTTAGCGGTACTGATATTCCGCAAAGCATAAAGGAACAATTACAAACCGGTACCATGTTTTCCTTGGAACAATGGCGCAACCTTTGGAAAACACATGCCCATGAGCGCATTGCCGCCATAGAAAAAGATGACTTTTCAAACGCTGCCGACTATGCCGATGACGGAAAATGGGCACAAGAAGGCAAGGATTATGCCATATCCATTTTTCTCCCCCCTGTGGCCTTGGGCTTTTCCATTACGGTATGCTTTTTACACTTGCTCAGCCTCTGCGTAGCCTTATTTCAAAGAGTCAAAATTTTCAGCATCTTAGCCATAAATATCTATGCTGCGCCGGCATTTTTTGCGACCGGCGTTCCCCTTTCCGGTTTTTCAGGCATATACGCCTCATGGCTTATTTTTTGGCAAAGCACCTTTTTTCCCTTTGGCATCTTACGCCACATAATCCTTTAAAATGAGAAAGTATATGTTTTTAAGATATTATATAAAGTGCGCTATTTTATGTTGTTGCCTATGCCTTACATGGACAGGCCAAGCCTTGGCCATTCCGCAGTGCTACACCACAGCCGCCATACCTGCGCATAAAATAGCCTTGCACCCTGCACAAAGTTTACAAGAAGTCACTTCGCTCAGCTATGACGGGAAAAGTTGTGAAAAAGTGGCTTTTTGGCAAGGAGCTCCCATTTTGGAAGGCAAAGTCTATGCCCCATTTCGCCAAGTATACATAGCCTATGCCAAGGCATTAGAAGCAAATGATGTGCGGGCTTTGCGTTTGCTTTATGCATACTTACGCCCAACTCCCAGAACTTTTGCTCAATGGCTTTGGCTCTTTGAAGCGAAAGAAGGCCCCCTCATGCCGTGGGGCCATACCACAGCACAACGCATGGTACAATTTTTGCAAACAGACTCATCTTTTGAGCGTGCCCTCACCCAACATAATGGGGTTTTGCATATGCACACCACTTGGCCAACGCTTTATTTACTTATGGGCGGAGAAGTGTCACCCCTAGGCGATTGGAGTAAGGTGAGTGTAAATTTTAATTTTGAAAAGTTTTTTTTGTGGCGTTATCCAAACTATGTTATGCAGAAAAAATCACAAGAATCTTTTTGGATTGTTCGCATAGATTAAGAGGTTTTACATGAAAAAAATTAGATATATCCACGCTGTACATGTAGGTGTTTTTGTTCTTGGACTTTTGTGCGGTAATGTCCACACCAATGCTGGCCACGCCAATGCCGCCCAAAACGGCGATGCAAGGTTGACGCAACTGCCTCAAATTTTGCGCAATAATGAAGCTGTTGTTCCTCCACTGAAAGTGCCGCAAAGCATGTACTTGCAGATGCATCCTCAAGTGAGAAAAGCACTTAGTGGAAAAATGGTCATTGCGCCCAATATGCCGCTCAAAAAAGACGGAACGCCCATAATGCGTTTGCCGGCTGTACCCTTTACACTTATTTGGGACAAAATCGAAAGCGCCGTTGCCAGAGATGATTGGCAAGAAATCGCCTTTATCCGTAAATATTTTCAAGCGCAGCCCATGCCCTATGCCGCCGTGTATTCTTTTTTATTGCGCCCCCTCTATAATGCAGACACGGCGCAAAAACTCTCCAAGGCCTTAAACTTTCCTCTGTATTCTACGAGCAGAGGAGGGAAGGTATTTTTTATGGCCGATGTTTTTGCTGCATTTGGCGGAAAAGCACAAGAAAAGGTGCGCATAGGTCTGTGCCGCTCCATGAGAGAATTGCATAATATGCAAAGCACAGCAAAGTCACGCCAGCAGAGTGACGCCATCTTTCTTTTATATGGTGGCGATTTTATAGAACAAGCTCTTAACAGTTTACGGTCATGCGGTATTGATGCCGTTTTGGCCAGAAACTATTTTTAATAACCTTTTAATGGAGAAGAAAATGAAAAAATTGCTCTGCCTCATGCTGCTTTTGGGCTTTACTGCCTCTGCACAGGCACAAAACTTTGAAAACGTTACCCCCCAACAAAGCCCTGCCGCTGCTGCTACAACCCCTACAGCTAAAGTATGCCAAGACGATGCACGTTTGTTGGAATTGGGCACGCTTTTGGAAAATCCTGCCAAGATTTCCCCGTCTTTGACCATGACCGCCGAAACTTTTTTAAGCTTAGATCAAGAAGTTATCAAAGCCTTGGGCGGAAAATTAATCATTTGCCCCAACAATCCTGTATTAAAAAACGGCAAACCGCTTAAAAAGCTTGCTTTAAAGCCCGACACCCTCATGCAGCTTATCAATGAAAAAGTGCGTGCCGGTGACTTTGAAGGCGTTAAGCAAATCAGTCTCACCTATGTCATTGCCCCCATTCAACAAAATGAAATAGCCAGCCTCTTGACTCCCTTACCTTATGATGGTGAAGTGCTTACCAATACCTTAAAAGCATTGGGCATGAGTCCAAATTTTGACGACGATGGTTCTGATGCTGAAAGAAAGGTTAACCTTGAGGTTATTGCAGCCCTTAAAGGAAAAGTGGCACAGTTCGGCGATGTCTATATTACAGCATACCCATTAAACGAAAAAGTTAAGCAGAAACTTCCTAAAAATGCTTTTTATCTCGACAATGTTGTTTTGTTCGTAAATCTTAACTACTCATATAAGCAAAACAATGAAAAAGCCGTACGCCTGTTACGTGCCATTGGGCTTAATCCCATGATTATTCCGGAAAAATAAGCTCGGTCATGCGTACAGCTCTATTATACAAGCTTTGTGGGTATTTGAGTCTGCTCTTGCTGGTATGTTGCCTTGCGGCTTGTTCGGAAGAGGAGACTAAATCCGAAGGGAAAACCAAGGTGACAGTTTCCAAGGAGAACACGAAAAGCGGCCTTAAAATTACCGGTACCTTAGAAGTGGAAATTCAAGAACCCACCTTTGAAGCCAAAGAAGAACATGTGGAAAAGTTCGTCGCACCGGCGCAAAGCACCAGTCCTTTGGATTTTTAAGGAAAAATGGGGAGTTTTTATCTAAATAGTCGAAGCTGAAAAACGCATTTTCATGCATTTTTCAGAAAGGCACGCTCACTCCAAATGCCCCTTCGGGGGCGCCGGAAGTGAATTCCGGCTCATTTTACGTGGCGCAAAATTTTCACTATCGTTCAAATTTTGTTAGCCGTCACAGAAAAACCATGTTTTAGCGTCATAAAAATGCCGGAAAAGTGCATTCCATGCCCTTATTTCCGGCATTTTTATTTGCATATTTTAGCTAATAACTCATTTATTTTAAGTCATTTATGTGCTTTTTCAGTGTCGACTAAATACGGATAAAAACTCCCCATTATTATTCGTACTCGGAAAATATGGCACAACGGCACGCTAAGGCAATGTTTTTTTCAATGCATTGTTAAGGAAACACTGATTAATTATTTTCTTGAGGGGGGAAGGGGAACTTTTGCC
>CAYJHK010000153.1:0-5269 GCA_964369515.1 uncultured Desulfovibrionaceae bacterium | reverse complement strand
AAAATCATACTTAGCATATAAAGCTATATAATAAAATAATTGTGCAGAGGTCTTTCATTGTGAGCATAAATCCATTGGTGGGACGAATTATGCTACTTGGTTGACAAGTGATAATGAAATTGAGAAGTATTGTCAATAAGAATTTTCATGTTTTTTTGGGCACAATTCTAAGGAAACACAGATTATAGTAGTCGTCACTGAAAAAGATGCTAACAATATAAAATTAAACATTTTTTTAGTTAAAATATACAAATAAAAATGTTTAATTTTAAACTGTTAACATGGTTTTTCAGTGACGACTAATTACTATTAATACACTCAGAATCACGTGGTTTTGAGGGGGGTGTGGGGGAAACTTTTTGGCGCAAGCAAAAGTTCCCCCCACAAAAAAATCGCAAATTAGAATCAATCACGTGGGCATCACCCCTGCATCAACATAGTCCGATAAAGATGCAAAATCTGCTGTAAATCCGTATCCTCATGTAAAACCTGCAATGCCTCCTGCAATACAGGATTTGTATCGTGAGCTGCCATTTGCTCCAAGGTTTGCTTAGCCTCTTGCATATTTTGCGCAAAAACCGCCGGAATCAACAGCGTGCGTTGCGATATGTCTGGTTGCACATAGGCTTGCAATGCGCTTTCATGCTTCGAGCTTCCATAATCAAGCACAGAACTTGTGGACAGCGTCGAAGGGGCAATCTGCACTGCTTCCGGTAAGACATTTTTCTGTGCAGCCCCTGCATAGGTCGCACCGGCGGAATTTACGGATTTTGGTAAAATATCTTCGATACCTACTTGCATATTAATGGGAGAGTGTGTAATTTTTGGCATATATGTTTACCTATAATGCATTATGCAATGATTTCAGATGTTCATAAATCTTGAGTACCATTTGCGCCGTGCACTCACTCTGAGCCAATGGGAGCGTAAACACAATATTTTTATCAGGTAATAGGCCGGCACGAACAGGGTAGGGGAAGGTACACATATCGCATAAGCGTAAGGCTTTTTCACCAATGGTCGTATCAAAGGGCGGACAAGCACGCAGCACAGAGACGCACACTAAGCTGTCTACGCTACCTGTGCTGTCTGTATAATCAATCATTAATGTATCTTGGCCAATGCTAAAGCTCACACTTCCGCTCTTATCCATTGGAAAGCCTTGCAGCTCAAATGTTTGAGCAAGCTCTTGCAGGCATTGTGTTATATTAGTCATACAATGCCTCCTCTCTCAGTGTTATTTCTTCCATGATTTCCTTGAAAGCTTCAATAACTTGCAAACGTGTGTCGGGATTTGCAAATACCTTATGCGGTAATTCTTGCAGCAATGACATGACGCCTTGAGCCAGCGCAGCATCTCTCACAGCATTTTCGCTCTCTAAAAAGGGTAGTTTTGCACGCAAAGTGTCCGCTGACACCACGGTTAAATCCTTAAAAAACAGTAGGGGTTCCATGATATTGCGAGCAGAGATTTGTGTCTCTCCGTGCATTTTTTCCATTTGCGCCAGCAAGCGACAAGTGCCTTGATGTATGGAGGTGAGATTTTGCATCATGGTGATGCCGTCGGCAATTTCTTTGAGCTGTGCAAGGTCAATACTTGTGTGTGCGGCACGCATATCAAGACTTAAAGCCGTGCTTAAGAAATTCAATGCCTTGGGTAATTGGGCTTCACCGTACTTATCCATTAGGGAAAATAGGGTTTTTATATAACTGTCGAAATGTAAGATGGTATCACGGTACAGCAGACGTTTTTCGGCAGGCGGGCTTTGAAATTCGCTCGTGCCGTCGGTAAACCCATCGTCCAAGGGTGCAATATTATAGCCGGCTCGAATTTGTGCCCCATGCGTCGTTTCAAGATTGCCCATGGCCTCATCAATGACATTGAGGGCAGCGGCGTTATCGGCAAAGGCTTCTTGCAAGAGTAATAAGGCACCGTGTTGATGGGTACTGTCTTTAAAAGTATTACGCAGGGAATCATTAAGCATGGAGAGGGTAAAGTTGCTCTTAGCTTGTAGTGACTTGAGTAAGCGTACCATGTCGCCTTGATTGAAATCTTGCATATTCTGCAAAACTTCCTCCACCTCAGCCAATAAATAATTGCCGCCGCTTTTTCTGAGCTTGCGTTCCGATAATTCTTTCTCTTCCGATTCCTGGGTTTCGCTGGCGGCAAAGGTCATTTCTTCGGCGGCATCCAAAATGGATACGCCGCTACATTGCGCCTTGACCACGTCACCCTTATAATGACCTTCGCCGGCTTGCTGCCCTGCGCTTGTCAAATCGTTCGTGTCATGATGCTGTATGTCTTGTACGCTTACAGCACCCAAACCTAGTATTGATTGTGACATCACTCCCTCCCTGTGATTTGACGCACCCAAAGCAGCACTTCCACCACTTGGTCAATAAGTTCCGCCGGAATATATTCAAATTCGCCGCACTGCTCCGCAAGGCCACGGGCAAGCTCCACATTACGCATGATGGGTATGCCTTCTTCTTCCGCTATTTGGCGCATCTTTTGCGCAAGTGCACCGTAACCCTTGGCAGTCACCATGGGCATGGGCATTTCGCCTTCTTCGTATACAATGGCAACGGCTATGTGCGTGGGATTGGTCACAAGGGCAGTGGCTTTGCGTGTTTGTTGCAAAGTTGTATCCTGCGCCAATTCCATTTGCAACTGGCGACGCTGCGATTTAATGATGGGGTCGCCTTCCATATCTTTATACTCACGCTTGACTTCGTCCTTGGTCATCATGAGTTCCGTATTGTGCATTTTTAGAGCAATAAAATAATCGGCGGCAGCCACCACGGCAAACACAGCAATGCACTTCACCATAAAATCAAAGAAAAGAGCCTTAAATACAGCGAACTGCTTTTCCACACCTTGGGGCGCAGCCTTCAATATGGGGTCGATAAAGTCCTGTACAGTATAGAGGATTACGAAGCCCAATAAAAGCACTTTTAGGCATGTTTTTAAAATTTCAAACATCCCCTTCTTGGAAAACACCTTTTTGAACCAATTTTTCGGATGCAATTTTTCCAAGGAAGGTTGTGCCGCCTGCATGGAAAACAAAAATCCTACCTGCATAACATGCCCCACAATGCCGCCAAGCATGGCCGCAAACACCGCCGGCAAGGACAGAGAAAGTAAGGTTTCCAAGAGTATGGGCCAAACATTTATTAAACTTTCACGAAAAGGACGATTCAATGTCTGTATTATGCTATCATAAAGCAAGTCCAATTGCTCCAACATGGATGCCCACATGAACATAATTGTAAGGCTCACAAAAAGCAAACTGAGGGTGGCTCCCAACTCGGGGCTTTTGGCAACTTGTCCCTTCTCTCGTGCGTCACGTTGTTTTTTGGGCGTCGCTTGTTCGGTTTTTTCACTCATGGCTTATGCTCCGCAAATCAAAAAACATGGCTTGCATATTATGCACATAAGTGTGAAATTCTGTAAACATACCATTGGCATACAAAAATAATATAAAAAGCACCAACGCACTTTTTATGGGCATGGAAAGGGAAAATACATTGAGCTGCTGCGCAAATCTATTGATTATGCCAAGGCAAAAATCCGATAAAAAACACACAATAAGAATGGGGCCGGAAAATGCCACCACCAAGGTCATATATTCCCCGGCCTTGGTGACAAGGAAAGCAAGCATATTCAAGGACAAAAACTGCGGTACCATGGCAAAAACAGGCCACACCCTATAACTTTCATATATAATGGCCAGCAACGAAAAAATTATTCCCGATGAAAAAAAAAGCATGGTTACACTTTGAAAGAGCAAGGAAGCAAAGGGCGTTAATCTGTCACCGGAAAAGGGGTCCGTCCCTTCCGCTTGACTTGCGCCACGCTGATTGTCCACCAAGTAACCCACGCTTTGCGCCACCCAAAAAAGTAAGCTGAACAAAAGCCCCAGCACCAGGCCAATGAAAACTTCCTTCAGCAATAAAAAAGCAAGATGCATGTCGAAAGCCAAGTTTTGCGGCGCATCTTCCAAAAATCCATAGATAACCGGCAAGAGCAATACGGCTGCCAAGGCCACCAATGCTTGCTGCGGTATGATATTCGTACCCATGATGGGCAGGGTGCGAAACAAGACCACCATGCGCACAACATAGCATAAAAACAGTATAAGAATTTGTGCAAGTTGCTCAAGCATGGTCAGCGTATTATGTGCGGAAAAGCACTGAAAATATTCGCCGCATAGGTAAATATTTCGCCGCCTAACCACGATGCAATAAAGATAATGGTAAACATAACAGCCACCAACTTTACCCCAAAGCTCAAGGTCTGCTCCTGTAGTTGCGTGACCGCTTGCAAAAAGCTCACCAGCAAACCGGCCACCGATGCCACGATTATGGGCGGCATGGACAAGACTAGCGACAGATAAAGTGCCTGCATGGTAAATTCTAAAATTCCTATGGATTCCATTTTATTGTCCTAGGCTAAAAAGTCTACTTCTGATAATTATGTGGCTATAGCCTTTAATCAGCTTTTTTGGGGGAATCGGTATTTTAAAAAATAAATTATATACTTACAATCCCCAAACAGGTGGGTTCGTACAAGTAAAAAATGAGCTTTTAATTGGCGTATTGGCGTGAAGTATGAATAATACGCAGAATTTGCACTTTACCATCTTCAACCCGATAAACGAGAACATACGGGTACTTTGTCAAAACAAGCTCACGAGTTGCGGGCACTCGCCCTGCACGCCCACGAGATGGCATATCAGCAAGGCTAAGACCTGCTTGCCAAATATGTTCTGCTACATCATTGGCTGCATTATCACCATGTTGTGATAGATATTTCGCAATGCCACTTAAATCTTGCAAAGCTAAGTGTAACCAGCGAACTTGCTTACTTGACATGCACACCCCAGCGAGCAAAAGCGTCTGCTACCTCGTCCTCAGTAGCAAAATTGCCAGCATTGGCTTCTTTTACACCTTTTTCAATAGCTTCAATTTGCCAAGTTTGCGTAGCAAGATATTGCTTAACCGCCTCTGCCACATGCCATGAGCGTGAGCGGTCTGTAGATTCGGCAAGTTTTTCAAGCTGTACCTGAGTATTTTCATCAAGACGTGCAGTAACTGTATACATATGATACCTCCTATGTGTTCATGGTGTACTTTTAAAACAAATCTGTCAAGCACACACATATTCACCAAATACATAACACTTGTCTTGGTTAAACATATGATATAATTAAACCCTCTATGAGTTTTGTCCAGCCGTCCAGCAAAACAAAGAGTAACAGTTTAAAAG
>CAYJHK010000152.1:0-5301 GCA_964369515.1 uncultured Desulfovibrionaceae bacterium | reverse complement strand
CTACTGCAAAATAAGGAGATACCATGGCTAAACTGCCTACACCACAAGAGCTCATTGAAAATCGCCCTGCGTTTCCAAGTGAGCACTGGATGGATACCAAGCCGGCCTTTACGCCCGGAAATTTTTGTTATCCTGCCAAAAAAGACACCATGGAAGGCTTACACATGCCCAATCCCCACGAGTGGAATCCGGCAGAAGAAGATTGGAATTTGCCTTCCAATTGGGAACAAATACTCTGTGATGCCTTTGCGGAGCGACTGGAAAAACACCGCTCGTTGAAGGTCTTTATGGACACATGCGTGCGCTGCGGTGCTTGCGCCGACAAGTGTCACTTCTTCATCGGTACCAATGACCCCAAGAATATGCCCGTACTGCGTGCCGAACTCTTGCGCTCATTGTATCGCTACGATTACACCATGCTCGGTAAATTGCTTGGCGCAAAAGTAGGTGCTCGCAAGCTTGATTATGCCATTGTGAAGGAATTATTCTTTTATTCCTACCAATGCACCGAATGCCGTCGCTGTTCGCTCTATTGCCCATACGGCATTGACACAGCAGAAATCACCGCCATTGTGCGTGAGCTTATGCATGAGATAGGGCTTGGGCTTCACTGGATTATGGATCCGGTAAGCAACTGTAACCGTACAGGGAACCACCTCGGCATTCAACCCCATGCGTTTAAAGAAATCGCCGAATTCTTGGCTGACGACTGCGAAGAAGTCACCGGCATTCGTCCCAATGTTCCTTTGAATGAAAAGGGACATGAGATACTCTTTATCACGCCGTCCGGGGATGCCTTTGCCGACCCCGGCATCTACACCTTCATGGGTTATCTCTTGCTCTTCCACGAGCTTGGGCTTGACTATACCATGAGCACCTATGCCTCCGAAGGCGGTAACTTCGGCTCGTTCACAAGCTTTGATATGGCCAAGAAAATCAACGCCAAAATGTATGCCGAAGCCGAACGCCTTGGCTGTAAGTACATTATCGGCGGCGAGTGCGGACATATGTGGCGTGTCATCAACCAATATATGGACACCTATAACGGACCTACCCCATCACATATGGAAACACCTGTTTCGCCCATTACCGGTACTGTCTTTGAAAACGCCGCATCCACCAAGATGATTCACATTGCTGAGTTTACCGCTGACCTTATTCGTCACAAAAAACTCAACCTTGACCCAAGTCGTAACGATCACCTCATCACCACTTGGCATGACTCATGTAACCCTGCTCGTGGCATGGGACTCTTGGATGAGCCACGCGAAGTCTTGCGTGCTGTGTGTAACAATTTCTTTGAAATGCCTGAGCGTACCATCCGTGAAGAAACATTTTGCTGTGGTTCCGGTTCCGGCTTAAATACCGAAGAAATTATGGACTTGCGTATGCGTGGCGGTATGCCCCGTGGAAATGCTTTGCGCTATGTGCAACAAATGCACGGCGTAAACCACATGGCCTGCGTCTGCGCCATTGACCGTGCAACCTTGCCCCCCGTAGCGAATTACTGGGCACCCGGCGTATCCATCAGCGGTCTGCATGAGCTTGTAGCCAATGCGCTGGTTATGAAGGGTGAAAGTCCTCGAACCATGGATTTACGACAAGAAGATTTGCCAAACGCACCAGAGCTTGAAGGTGAGGAGGATGAATAATGTATAACGCAAGATATGTTATATTGGGTATCATCGTCTTTGCACTGCTTTTTGCTTCGCCCTTTTGGCTTGGCGGCATCTTTGGCGATGACGGCGATTACAAACGCCCTGCCGTAACCCTACCCAAGGATGAAAAAGAATGCATCGAACCTGTGGCCTATATGCGTGCAGAACATATGCAATTACTCAATGACTGGCGAGACGAAGCTTTGCGCAACGAAAATCGTACGTATGTATCTTCCAGCGGGAAAAAGTGGGAAATCAGCCTGCAAAATACTTGTTTGAAGTGTCATAGCGATTATGAAGATTTCTGCCTAAAATGCCACACTTCCAACAGTGTTGAACCATACTGCTGGACATGCCACATTCGTCCGGAGGGGAAGAATAATGAATAACAGCAGAAGAAAATTCTTAAAAATTGCCGGTCTGTCTTCTTTTGCTCTTGGCAGTGGGCTTACTGCCGCCTTAAGCGCAAAGGATGCTTTGGCTAAGACCATAGGTAGTTACGAAAAAAATGCCACCGGCCTCAATGCAAAACGCTGGGCAATGGTCATTGACACTCGCAAACTGACCGACGTTAAGCTTATGGAAAAAATCGCCGGCGTATGTCATGCTGAGCATAACGTACCAGTAACCGGAGGAACCAAGGAAATCAAATGGATATGGAATGACAGCTACGGACATACGTTCCCCGACGATGCCAACGCCATGATTCCCGACAAGGTGAAAGAGCAAAAATTCCTTTTACTCTGCAACCATTGTAGCAATCCGCCTTGTGTGCGTGTGTGCCCAACCGGTGCCACCTATCAAATGCCCGACGGCATTGTGGCCATGGACTATCACCGCTGCATCGGCTGTCGTTTTTGCATGACGGGCTGCCCCTACGGCGCGCGTAGCTTTAACTTCTCGGACCCACGAGCAGTATTGAAAGCTCCTTACTCCAATCCACGCTACCCAACACGTATGTTGGGTGTGGTGGAAAAATGCACATTCTGCACAGAGCGTTTGGCTATCGGCAAATTGCCTGCCTGCGTGGAAGCTTCAGAAGGTGCCATTTTATTTGGCGACTTGGAAGACTCAAGCTCCGACGTGCGTAAAGCTCTTGCCGAAAACTTCCATATTCGGCGCAAACCAACATACGGCACAGACCCCGGTGTCTACTATCTTATTTAAGGAGGATGAGCCATGATTGAAAAAGTTTTAGAAGGCTCACGTGCCTATTACATTTGGTTGCTCTTCTTGCTCGTCATCATTGGACTTGGCGGCGTTGCCTACATTTATCAATCGGTGAATGGACTTGGCGTTACCGGGCTTTCACGAGATGTGTCTTGGGGGTTGTATATTTCGCAATTCACCTATCTTGTGGGCGTGGCGGCCTCTGCCGTTATGCTGGTACTGCCTGCCTATTTCCACAACTACAAAAAATTCAAGCGCATGATCATCTTCGGCGAATTTATGGCCATTTCCGCCGTTGTCATGTGTATGCTCTTCATCGTTGTTGACCTTGGTCAGCCACAACGTATGTTGAATATGATTTTACATCCAACGCCAAATTCAGTCATGTTTTACGATATGATCGTACTTTTTGGCTATTTGGTCTTGAACGCCATCATCGGCTGGGTAACCTTGGAAGCCGAACGCTTGAACTTGGAACCGCCAAAATGGACAAAGTATCTCATCTACACATCCATTATTTGGGCATTCTCCATTCACACCGTCACGGCCTTCTTGTACGCCGGCATCCCCGGACGTTACTATTGGCTCTCTGCCATTATGGCTGCTCGCTTCTTGGCCTCTGCTTTCTGCTCAGGCCCTGCCATCCTCCTCTTACTCATGCTGCTTATGAAGAAGCTTGTGAAGTTTGATCCCGGCAAAGAAGCCATGAAGACCTTGGTGGTTATCATCACCTACGCCATGTGCATCAACGTATTCTTCTACGGATTGGAAATATTCACCGTATTCTACAGCGGCTTAACCAGCCACCAATACCCCATGATTTATCTTTTCGCCGGCTTATTCGGTGAAATGCACTGGGTAACCTATTGGATGTGGGCAGCGGTGTTTATGGCCTTTGGTTCACTGGCAATCTTGGTTCCGCCCAAGAACCGTGAAAACGAAAGATTGCTCCCATGGGCATTGATTATGCTCGTGGCCGCTTCTTGGATTGACAAGGGTCTTGGCCTACTCATCGGTGGTTTTACCCCCAACCCCTTCAAGGGTGTCACTGTCTATACACCTACACTGCCGGAAATAACCGTTGGTATTGGCGTATACGCTGTGGGCGCATTGGTACTTTCCATTCTTTGGAAAGTAGCAGTGGGTGTTAAAAAAGAAGCCGGTACTTTTGACTATAAATAGTCATAAAGATACTAAGTAAATATGAGGGAGCATACGCAAGTATGCTCCCATTTTCATTGTTACCTTACTATAATAAAATAAAAATGAGCCGATAAGTATACAAACAATGGAAAATAAAGGAAACACTGACTAATTATTTTTTTGAGGGGGGAAGGGGAACTTTTGCCAAAGCCCAAAAGCTTCCCCTTCCCCCCTCAAAACGCTTTTATTATTATAGTTTTTAATAAACTAAAAATTGAGGTTCTTAAAAGATTAGGATGAAAGTTTATGTTTCAACCCCAGCTTAATAGATTTGTGTGTATAAAATTTTATTTAATCAGCGTATCCTAAAATTTGTGTAAAATATTGACAATAGATGGATGAATAGTACCCACATGAAAGCACTTAAATCAAAATCAATTTACATATCCGGCATTTTATTTGTCCTAGGCATTGTATGTATCACTTTCACCTCGAGCTCTGCGCAGGGCATAGAATATCACATAGGTCTACCCTATATAGCAAATCCACTGGGCGAAGGTGAAAACAGTAAGTACGACAACAATCCACTATATCGAGCTGACGGTTTTGATTGCACAACCTATGTGGAAAACATACTTGCGCAGCATGTAAGCCAAACGAAACGCAGGGATTTTATGGAAACGCTCCTGCGCCTACGATACATTGACGCAGAAGTGGATTTTTTTTCACGGGCACACATTATGGAGTCGGACTGGATTCCCAATGCCATTAAGCAGCAGTTTATTGCAGAGCACAAGCTACACAATGCCCAAAAAAGCGAGCTGGTATTTCCGGTTCGAGAGTGGTTCTTAAACCAAAAACATATAAAAAATAAAGATGATGCCTACATACAACGTGCACAAACATTTTCACAATATATTAAGACATCCGTCCCCTTCGTACCCAAGGAGCAGATCACTGCTGAATTTTTGAAAACTTTGCCGGATTTCATGGTGGTTTTTTTTCTCAGAAAACCGGTGACACAAGCAGGCGTCAGTGCAAGACAATACAAAACAGCAAACGCAGCGCAGATAACGCATATGGGTTTGCTCAAAAAAGGCACACTATATCATGCAAGTTCTGTTCAAAAAAAAGTGGTTGCCGTGAATTTACTGGACTATATTAATAAACAAGAAAAATGTGTGGGCGTAAGTTTTTATGTGGTGCGTTGATACCTGTACTTCGATATATCTGCGTAATTCCAAAGGAAAAAATGATTAAATAAAATTTTATACACACAAGTCTTTTAAATTGAAGTTGAAACAGAAACTTGCATCCTAATCTTTTAAGA
>CAYJHK010000151.1:0-5334 GCA_964369515.1 uncultured Desulfovibrionaceae bacterium | reverse complement strand
TGTCCTTAACGTAGTGGCAGGACATAGCCGTCAGCAAAAGGAACGTTGCCTACGGGTATCGAAAGCAACGCCAGCCACTCGACAACAACCTCGACAACAACCTCGTAAACAACCTCATATTTTTCGAGAAGGATTTTTACTGAGGAAAACGTAAAGCCGCAAGAAAGGCAAAAAGCCTTTCCCAAAAGGAGCGAATTTAGAGGCTGTTACGAAGGATGATGTTGTGAACACCATGCTAAAACTTAACCACAGGCCGAGTAAATGTCTTGACTACAGAACATCATATAGCAGTTTGATTTAATGTAAGTCTTTTTATTGAAATTTTTAACTGTAAACTTACTTGTTTAAAATAATCTTACATGCTCAATAAAAAGTTAAATTGCTATATCAGGCATTTGTGGATGAGGCAGAAAGAGTTGCACTTTCAACTTGAATGTAAGAATCACGATTATCTTTTTCAGCTTCGACTAACTACACTGCGTTCAAAAAGGGTGAAATACAAGGAAAAATTCAAACGCAGGCTGCGCCGTGTATACAGACATACATAAGCAGTCTGCGTTTGAAATTTTGACGCAGTAGTTTACCCTTTTTCAACGCACTGTTATATGATAACTCGGCGTTTGATGATACGCACAACCTCTTCGGGCGTATCACACAAAATAATGCGGTCTTCCAGTTCATTTTCATGGATATAGCCACAAGCCACCATGGAGTCATGCAACCAGTCAAGTAAGCCCTGCCAGTAACTGGAATCGTAGAGGATAATGGGGAAGGGACGAATGCGTTCGGTTTGTGCCAAGACAAAGGCTTCGGCAAATTCGTCAATGGTACCCATGCCGCCCGGCATAACCACATAGCTCATGGCATATTTTACAAACATGAGCTTACGCACAAAGAAATAACGAAATTCGCAACGTGTGCGCACATATTCATTAAATCCTTGCTCATGTGGCAACTCAATGCCAAGCCCTATGGAAGGACCGCCGGCCTCTGCTGCGCCTTTGTTGGCAGCTTCCATAATACCGGGGCCTCCGCCGCTGATGATACCATAGCCATTTTCCACCAACAATCTGGCAATGGCTTCAGCCGCCAAATAGTGTGGATGATTACGCTCGGTGCGTGCAGAACCAAACATGGAAATGCATTTTTGCTTAATGGGGTTGAGCTTATCAAAGGCTGTGGCGATTTCTGCTAAAATGCGGATAACACGCCACGACTCGGTGCTACTTGTTAACTCATCTATTCGGGTCTGATGCAGCATGGAAATTCCTCTTGCTGAGATTAAAGTAAGTTCGCTGTGAACGATGGCAACAGTCTACTCAAAGCGAGTGATATTGGTTATCATAACCATATCAACGGGGACATTTTCATGCATACCGGCATTTTTTGTTTTAACTTTGGCAATTTTTTCAACAGTGTCCATACCTTCAATAACCTTCCCAAAAACGCAATAGCCATAGCCGCTCATATTCGGTTCAGTATGATTAAGAAATTCATTATCAGCATGATTGATGAAGAATTGGGCAGTTGCGCTGTGTGGATCCATGGTGCGTGCCATGGCTATGGTACCCTTTTCGTTGGCAAGACCGTTGGCGGCTTCGTTTTCCACAGGTGCCTTGGTTTCTTTTTCGTCCATGCGTGCGCCCATGCCGCCGCCTTGAATCATAAAGCCTTTGATAACACGATGAAAAATAGTGTTGGCATAAAAGCCGTCATCCACATAGGAAAGGAAATTTTCAACGGTTTTTGGAGCAGCTTCGGGGAAAAGCTCCACCAAGATATCACCGGAGGTGGTTTCAATAAGTACATTGGGGTTAGACATAATATTCTCCTAATTTAAATATAATTATTTGTTGTATATAATTTCGTGTCTTATAGTGTACACATTGCACACGGATTATTCATTCATGCCTTCATTTTCGTCTTCGCACGTATAGTTACATGTTTTTTCGGGGCAAACAATTTTCGTGGCTCCCCCTCGCATGATTTTCCGTGTCAAAATAGGCCATGAGCATTGAGGGCAAGGGCGATTGAGCGGCATATCCCACAATGCATAATCACATGTCGGATAGGTGCTGCAAGAGTAAAATGTTTTACCACGCTTGGAACTTTTTTCCACAAGCGTCCCTTCATTGCAACGAGGGCAGGGCACATTGGTGGAAAAAGATGCGGCATATTTACATTTGGGATAACCGGTGCAGGCTATAAAGCGGCTTCCGGTGCGTGATTTTTTTATGACCAAATCGCTTTGACATTCAGGACAAGTCCCCACAACGGCGTATTCTATTTTTTCTCGCTCCACAGGAATGACTGTGCCGTTTTCATCACGCTCAAAGTTAGAAGTATATGTACATTCAGGATAACCGGAACATGCTAAAAAGCTTCCGGCTTTGCCAAATTTTATGACCAGCGGCTTATGACAGGTGGGGCACTCAATATTTGTATCCATGCCACCCTTAACCGTTTGCATATTTTGCGCAGCGGCGTTTAATGTGGGAACAAAATCAGCATTAAATGCCGACATAAGGTCAACCCAATTACGCTCGCCTTCAGCTACTTTGTCAAGATTTCCTTCCATTTGCGCCGTAAAGCCCACGTCCATAAGTGTCGTGAAATGCTTGCGTAATTGATCGCAAACCACAGCTCCAAGGTCAGTTGGGGCAAAGTGTTTTTCTGTGAGGCTCACATAGGTTCTGTCTTGTAAGGTCGAAATAATACTTGCATAAGTGGAAGGACGACCTATGCCCTGCTCCTCCAGCTCACGCACAAGGGATGCCTCGGTGTAGCGTGGAGGTGGTTGGGTAAATTTTTGCTCCTTGGTCATTTTTTCAAGCTTTACCTCTTGCCCTTGCTTGAGCGGCGGAATATCGGCATCAGCTTCATCGGAGCTGCGAGGGTAAACGGCCGTAAAGCCGGGAAATAACATGCGATTTCCCTTAACTCGCCATTGGGTTGGTCCGCACTCCAGCGTGATTGTTGTATCGTGGAAACGTGCCGCAGCCATTTGCGAGGCAACAAAGCGTGACCAGATGAGTTTATACAGGGTGTACTGTTCCGGGGGCAAGTACGGCTTTGCTTCATCCGGCGTGATGGTAACATCAACGGGGCGAATGGCTTCGTGCGCATCTTGCACACTGGCTTTATTTTTTCCTTTGCGTGCGGGCTTTGCGCCTTTTTTGGGCAAATAGTCTTGGCCAAATCGTTGTTCAATAAAGCTTGCGGCGGCTTCTTTGGCCTCATCGGCGATGCGTATGGAGTCGGTACGCATATAGGTAATAAGTGCTGTCAAGCCTCTTTCCCCAAGATCTACGCCTTCGTACAATCGCTGTGCAATGGACATGGTACGCTTTGAGGTGTAATTGTGGCGTTGGTTAGCACTTTGCTGTAAGGTGGAGGTAATAAATGGCGGCAGAGGTGCCTTTTCCCTTTCTTTTTCTTCAATTTTTTGCACAATAAAGGGATTGGCAAGGATTTCCTTTTCCAATGCTTCAGCTGTTTCTGCATTTTTTATGTCGGCTTTTTTGCCCCGCACCCTATAAAGGTCTGCCTTCATGACCGGAGGTGCATCTGCTTGCAAGAGAGCTTTAAAAAGCCAATATTCTTCAGGTTTAAAGGCGCAGCGTTCTTCCTCTCGCTCCACAATGAGTCGCAATGCCACCGATTGCACACGACCGGCAGAAATGCCTCGCTTGACATTTTTCCACAGTAGAGGAGAAATCTTATAACCCACCAAGCGGTCAAGTATGCGGCGTGCTTGCTGGGCATCAAAGAGAGCCTCATTTAATGGACGAGGATGCGACAGTGCTTCCTTCACAGCTTTGGCAGTGATTTCGTTAAATTGTATACGCTGAATATTTTGGACTTTATCCTTAATAAGTTCAGCTACATGCCACGCAATGGCTTCGCCCTCCCTGTCGGGGTCGGGGGCAAGATACACAACATCAGCCTTGGCAGCAGCTGTACGCAATTCACTGACAACCTTCTTTTTATTGTCAATGACCTCATACTGAGGCGTAAAATTATTACTTTCGTCTACACCAAGTACTTTGGAGGGCAAGTCTCGAACATGCCCAACGCTGGCCAGTACTTGGTAATTGCTGCCCAAAATTTTTTTAATGGTTTTTACCTTGGCAGGTGATTCGACAATGATAAGATTTTTTGACATGCCTTCCTCGTGCGGATATTTTTGTAAACAGAAACATACGGCAAAAATAATATTCGTCAAGTGTATGCGAGTCAAATTTTAAATTTTCTCGACAAAGATACTAAGTTCTTGTATTAATCTTGAAAATGATGAAAAATATTAATTATGCGAGGTGAACTTATGAAAAATAATTTTATTTTAATTCTCCTAATGGCGACTTTTATGCTTGGAGCGTGTACTTCCAATCAATCCAACTCACCGGAGGTTTATAGCCCACAAATGGAAAGGCATGGGCAGGCAAAGGCGAATTTGTATATGCATCCCATGGAAAGAGGATCTAGGGTCTACGTTGAAGTGAGGAGTGCCGTAGCTATCCACGAACAACAATTAGAGTCCAATATTATTTCTTTTTTGCAAAGTGAAATTGGTGCTCGTCCTGTACAACGCCCTGAAAATGCAGATTATAGAATTCAACTGAGACTTCAAGGTGTGCGTGCTGTCATGAGAAAAGAAGCTCAGAACATATCTGCGGGACGAGATGTGCTTTTTCCTGCAATTGTAGGCGCTTCCATTGGCGGGAGTGTAGGCTCGTTGGCATATAGACGCCACAGTACCTTTATCGGTACAAGTATAGGTGCGGCTCTTGGCGTTGGGTATGGGATAGCTACTTCCGGTGCAAGAGCAGCGCATAATTCATCACTTGTGTGGCTCTTAGATGCCAACTTAACTGTAACAGATAGGCAAGGACTGCACCACAGCACACCACTGTCAGAGCATATTGAATCCGCTGAAGAAATGTCAGTGGAGCAAGCACGCTCAATCTTAGAAAATAATTTAGCATGGACTGTTGTTAATGTTTTAACAAGATAGTTGCGAAACCTTTTAACTTCAGTTTCTAAGCTACTTAATTTGTAAGAGAAAAAAAATTAAAAAAAATTAAAAAAAATGGTTGACAAGCGTATCGTTTTTGCCTTAAAAACAAATCTCCTAAGGCGCAATGCCGGGCAGTTAGCTCAGTTGGTAGAGCATCGCCTTCACACGGCGGGGGCCACAGGTTCAAGTCCTGTACTGCCCACCAGTCGTTCGGTTGTACGGTTTCATTTTTATCTGTGACGAAAGAATGAAATGCTTAGGAAAATGGAGCGGTAGTTAAGACGGTTATAACGCCGGCCTGTCACGCCGGAGGCCGA
>CAYJHK010000150.1:0-5510 GCA_964369515.1 uncultured Desulfovibrionaceae bacterium | reverse complement strand
CCAATTCAATAGATTTGCATGTACAAAATTATATTTAATCAGCGTTTCCTTAGAACTTATCCGTAAATAAATGTAGCGTGAGGCGAGTACAAGAAAAAGTGCATTTTTACGAAGGGAGTGTACGTCTTTTGGTACTCGACCTGAGGAAAAATATGCTTTGACGCAGTAATCGGCCACGATACGTTATTTACGGATAAGCTCTTAAATTACATCGGTTCAAGACCTATTCACTTTATGGCAACCATTAAATTGACACTTGCGTGCATCTTTTAGCTTAATATACTATATTTTGTACACAAAAGGTATGAAATTCATAACTTCCATAGATTTTATGGACTTTAATTCAAATTTACGCTAAAAGATTTTATGCTTGCTTTCATGGAAAGGAGATAAATATGGAAAAGCCACAACGCTCAAACACCGATGCCTCGCACAATATTGAAGATTTTTTTACCTTTGTCGACGGTAAAAACCCCCAAGAGTTTTTGCTGAAGTTCAGAAGCGACTCCTTCAAACGTTCTCGTGCTTTTTTGCTGTGCATTTTAACTTTTAGCTGCACATGCGTCAGCTTTTTTATCAATCTTTACGAAGGCAGTACGGTATTTTTCCTCCCCTTGGCCGGAATTTTTTTTACCGGCATTATATGCTTTTTTTATCTGCTTTTTTTTAAGGCAGGCGAATGCTTCATATCCATGGTACTTTGGATTATACTTTTAGGGCTTGGGATATTTATTATCCTTTGCGATCCAAGTATTGACCATCGTTCCTTGCTTTGGGTAAGTATTTTCCCTCCCATTTGCATTTTAACCATGGGATTATTCCACGCAAGCATACTTTTTTGCGCATTTTTACTGGCACTCTTGGCTATATTCATAACTCCTTTGCAAGAATACATGATCAACCCCATTTCCACAGGCGTGCAAATTCGCCTGATTATAACATTAGTAAGCAGCTTTTTACTCATCGCCTATGTGGATTATTCTCGTTCAAAAATTTATACAGCCTTACAAAATACAGTTATGCACATCGGCAAAACTTCATTGACCGACAGCATTACCGGTCTTGGCAATAAACTCTACTATATTAAATTTTTAGAATGGATTATGGCAAATTCAACACGCAGCAAGCGTGACTATACCGTGGCACTTTTAAATATCGACCACTTCAAAAAAACATCTGAAATCTATGGGTCAGACATCAGCAATGACATTTTAATACACTTTACGCAAACGCTGAACAAACAAGTGCGCAACACCGACATGCTCTTGCGCTACAATGAAGACGATTTTGTCATCGTCATGCCCAATTGCAATGCAGAAGAATCAGAAATAGCAGCAGAGCGTTTTCGATCGCACATAGAACGCACCCCATACCCTTTCGGAAATGAGAGCAATATTCCCATAACCGTCAGCATCGGGCTCTACAGCGGAAATGAAGCTAAAAATACAGAAATACCCATACGCATTGCCAGTAAGAACCTTTATAAGGCTAAGTCCAATGGTGGAAACACGTTAGTGCGTTGAAAAAGGGACATCTGCTGTGTCAGGCTCGCTTTTTGCTGCGGTCATGTATGTTTTTTGGATACACTCCCTTCGCAAAAAGCTTCGCCTTCCTTGCATCTGCCCCTTTTTGAACGCACTACCCCCGGACGGCAGTTGAAAAAGGGACATCTGCTGTGTCAGGCTCGCTTTTTGCTGCGGTCATGTATGTTTTTTGGATACACTCCCTTCGCAAAAAGCTTCGCCTTCCTTGCATCTGCCCCTTTTTGAACGCACTACCCCCGGACGGCAGTTGAAAAAGGGACATCTGCATTGTCAGGCTCGCTTTTTGAACGCACTGCCTCGATTTGAGATTTGAGTTTTAAGAGCAAACAGTTAACACTATGAAGGAAAATTTTAAAATTTAGGCACAATTTATTCTTTTCAAAAGTCACACTTTATTGTATATTCACAAAAATTAAGTGCTCAAAAGTATAATTACAATTAACTCTAGGAGAAAACAATGCAAAGAACTTCCCTCGTTATGTTAACCCTTACGGCTGTATTGCTGCTTGGCGCATGTAACAAACAAACAAGTCAACCCATGCAAAGCGAAGAACAAAGATGGCAAGAAGCTCGTGCCATCTGCCATGAGCAAGCTCAAGATATGACCAACAGCACTGTGAGCGTTGCCAACCCAAGCACCAACGATTATTTCAAATCATGTATGCGCACTCGCTTCCATTACACCAATGAGCAACTTAAAGCACGTGGATATTAATAACCCATAACTTGTTGTGATTGTCGATACTCATACGACAACACAAGAGCTCTGCACAATCCAAAAAGCCATGGATTGCCGCGTCGCTTCGCTCCTCGCAATAACTTGATTTTATAACGAAAGTCATTGCGAGCGCAGCGAAGCAATCCATGTATTTTGTCAATTTCAGGAATTGCGCAGAGGTCTTAACACGTTTACACACTATAAAAAAAAGCCCCCCGAAATTTTCATTGGAGGGCTTTTTTTAAGAAATACCTAACTTATTTTTGCGTTAAATACATCAGATTTAGTATATTTTTTTTTCATAGTAAGCATTTTATTCATCAAAAACAACATTCACAGCTTCAGCGCCGACATCGCCAATTTTCTCCACGCTACCTATAATCCAAGCGTTTGTATTCATAGCACAAATGCGTTGCACAGTTTCGGCAGCATTTTCTTCCGGCACAACAATCACATAACCTATGCCGCAGTTAAAAATTTGTAACATTTCAGGCCACGAGAGCTTGCCGGCATCTTTGAGCCATTGGAAAATGGGCGGAACCTCCCAAGAGCCAAACTGAATGTTCACCTGCACCTGCATAGGTAAAATCCTTGGAATATTATCATAAAAACCACCGCCGGTAATGTGTACCATGCCGGAAATGGGCACATCTCGTAGAAGATGCTTTATAATATCCACATAAATGGTGGTTGGCGTAAGCAAGGCATCGGCAAAGGTTTGCTCACTGCCGGGAAGTAAGTCGTGCTGCGTAAAAGAACTTTCTTCAAAAATTTTACGGACAAGAGAATAACCGTTGGCATGTAAACCCGAAGATGCCACGCCCACAAGCTTATGCCCTATGCGAATACCGGCCCCGTCAATAATTTTAGAATTATCCACAATACCAACACAAAAACCGGCAAGGTCGTATTCGCCTTCTGCATACATATCCGGCATTTCAGCTGTTTCGCCGCCGAGTAAGGCGCATTGAGCTATTTTGCAACCATCGGCAATACCTTCGATAACCTTCTGCGCTTTTTCCACATCAAGGCTACCCGTTGCAAAATAATCTAAGAAGAACAAAGGCTTGGCACCCTGTACCAAGATGTCATTCACACTCATGGCCACAAGGTCAATGCCCACAGTATCATGCCTGTCAAAGGCGAAAGCAAGTTTGAGTTTGGTGCCCACGCCATCGGTTGACGAGACTAAGATTGGATCATCCATTCCGGCCAAATCAGGCCGAAAAAGCCCCCCAAATCCCCCAACATCAGACACAACTCCACGAATTTGGGTCTTTGCCAAAGTCTGTTTGATACGTGAGACAAGCTCGTTACCGGCTGTAATATCCACACCTGCACCGGCGTATGCTTTTGCGCGCTCTGATGTCATATTTAGCTCCTTGTAAAATTCGTTGATTTGGTATAGTAACAAATTAATCGAAAATACCCAAGTCAGATTTGCGTGACTTTTTTGCTATTTTCACACTATAAACACCTTAACATATTATTTTGTTAGGATAATTAATTTTTATATTTTTTTAACACAAAGGATTTTTATGAAAAACACTTTTCTCGCTTTTTTATTTTTTATTCTAATTTTAAATATTTATACACAAAATGCTCTGGCACGCCCTGATAAGGTGTACGGGACAAATCCCGCAAATGACCCACGTCGAGGCACAGTGTATTACTGGACAGATCCCCAAACAGGTGATCGCATAACCTCAGTGCAACCCGGCAAAAAAGAACAATTGCCCCCCGGTCAGCATACAAATCCCCCCATTTACGTCTATCCGGAAATCACACCACAACATAAACCATGGCCAAAGCCAAGAAGTATATTTATTAACACACAACGTCAAAAGGAAGCATAATGCAAGCACTACTTTGGCAGAAAAGCACAGGAAATAACGTCCAATGTCTCCTATGTCAGCATCGTTGCATCATCCCGGTTGGTAAAAAGGGCTTGTGCGGCGTGCGTCATAATGAAAAAGGGAGACTGTGTACCTTGGTTTACGGTAAAGTTGCTGCTGTAAACCTTGATCCTGTGGAAAAAAAGCCCCTTTATCACTTTAAACCGGGCACAAAAACCTATTCGTTCGGCACAGCAGGGTGTAATTTTGCCTGTAGTTTTTGCCAAAATCACACCATCTCACGCACGCCGTTTGACAAGGGCATGGTTCCGGGACGTAACACCTCCGCAGACATACTGGTGAAGGAAGCAGTAAAACACAAAGCGCAAAGTATTTCGTTTACATACACTGAGCCAACTGTCTTTATAGAGCTTATACAAAACGTCGCACGCAGAGCTCGCATGGAAAATCTTGATTTGATATTGGTTTCAAACGGTTATCAAAGCCCTGAGTGTCTTGCCACCATTTATTCCGACATTAAGGCTGCAAATATTGACATAAAATCCATGCGTGATAAATTCTACACGACATATTGCAAGGCAAAACTTAAGCCTGTACTTGACAATGTAAAATCCATGGTAAAAATGGGTTGGTGGGTAGAAGTTACAACCTTGCTTATTCCCGGTCTAAATGACAGCGAAGAAGAGCTCGAAGATTTGGCCTATTTTATTCAAGAAGAATTGGGCCCCCACGTCCCATGGCATATCAGCAGATTTCATGCGGCCTATAAAATGGACAGACCTGCTACCTCCTTGGAAAGTATGGAAAAAGCTCGAGGCATTGGTTTAGAAGCCGGATTGCACTATGTCTATCTTGGAAATGTTCAAAGCATGGGCTCAGCCACCACTCTTTGTCCGGATTGCAAGACAGCATGTATTTCCCGTGAGGGTTTTTTAAGTCAAAACTATATTAAAAATGGGTGCTGTCCAAAGTGTAAACGACAATTGGAAGGAATATGGTAAGATTGTGTTGAAAAAAATGATTTTTTGCCGCAAATTTTTCCATGTATATAGTCGTCACTGAAAAAGCACATAAATGGCTTAAAATAAATGAGTTATTAGCTAAAATATGCAAATAAAAATGCCGGAAACAAGGGCATGGAATGCACTTTTCCGGCATTTTTATGGTTCTAAAACATGGTTTTTCAGCTCCGACTAAAATATGCTTATAGCACTACAATTTACGAAGTAAATTGTAGTGCGTATGAAAAGTTTTTGGGGGTGGGGGTTTGGGGGAGGAGACCTTTTTCCAAAAAGGTCCCTCCCCCAAGAAAATTTTTACAAAATTAGAATCACGTGCGGACTGTGGGCGAGCGGATAAAAAATAACTGTACTTAACAGCCAAAATATGTTT
>CAYJHK010000149.1:0-5515 GCA_964369515.1 uncultured Desulfovibrionaceae bacterium | reverse complement strand
ACTTTTCACACGCACCACAATTTACTTCGTAAATTGTAGTGCTATAAGCATATTTAATGCAAAGTCACATATATCACCCCAATGAAGCTTTTTTTCGAAGAAAAAAAGCGGAAAGCGCGTTTTGAAAGGGGGGTTGGGGGAAAACTTTTTGGCGCTAGCAAAAGTTTTCCCCCAAGAAATATCTCAAATTAGAATCAATGCCGTGGTCGTAACTATCAATTAAAACAATCAGTACAATTTCAGATGTTGTCTAATGGCAAGTTTTAGGTTAAGCTCACCCAATCAAGACAAGCAACAGCGAACAGACTTTAAAGGGAGATGAAGATTATGGGCGCAGTAAATACTTTAGTTATCACCGGTTATGGCACCAATTCCCATATGGAAACGGCGCATACGGCACGTTTGGCAGGCACAGATATGGCAAATGTGGTTCACTTTGCTGACATCGTCAATGCTAAAGTAAAACTTGAAGATTATCACTTATTGGTTTTTCCCGGCGGCTTTTTGGACGGTGACGATCTTGGCGCAGCCCATGCCGCAAGTATGCGCTTTCGGCATCTTGAAGATAAAAACGGCGTTCCTCTCTTAAAACATTTAGAAAAGTTTTTGGATGACGGAAAGTTGATTCTTGGCATATGCAATGGCTTTCAGCTGCTCGTAAAATTGGGACTTTTACCTTGTTTTGACGGTAAACGTTTTGAGCGCAGCGTCAGCTTATCGCACAATGATTCGGCTCGCTATGAAGATCGCTGGGTGAGCATGAAGGTGAATCCTGACAGTCCTTGCATCTTTACCAAGGGCTTGAATATAATTGACTCGCCCGTGCGTCACGGCGAAGGTAAGGTTATTCCGAAAGATGAAGCTTGCCTTGAGCGATTGCAAAAAGAAAATCTCATTGCGTTACAATATATTGACCCTGTAAGTTGCAATATTACCGAAACCTATCCGCACAATCCCAACGGCTCGCCCCTTGGCATTGCCGGGCTTACTGATGTGAGCGGGCATGTACTTGGGCTTATGCCACACCCCGAAGCCTTTCATCATGTGAGTAACCACCCGGGCTGGACACGAGGTGAAGTTGCAACACCGGGGACACTGCTGTTTGTTAACGCAATTAAGCATTTAAAATCATTGTAGATATTAACGTTCAATGTTGACATTTCACAATGCAAGTGATTCTAATTTTGTAAAAATTTTCTTGGGGGAGGGACCTTTTTCCAAAAAGGTCCCTCCCCCAAGAAAATCTTTACAAAATTAGAATGCCGTGTCCTTTCCTTGAAAAATAATATGTGCAAAAACTTGCGCATCAAAAATAGCATTGGATATTAGCGATTTTTCTTCCGGTTCATGACAATTGGCCAGTAAACGACTCCAAACCACAGCATCCATACCTTCTTTGCGAATTTCCTTTGCCACAGTACCGCCACCAACGCCCATTAAGCGCACCTGCACCCCGGAGAGGTTTTCAACGGCCTTGGCGAGCATCTGTACCAGCTCGCAATCCTTTGGCGTGGCCGGTGATGTGAGCTGCTCACTGAACACGTTCATTTGAATGTTTACTCCATGTTTTTGGGCAATGTCTTGACAAATCTTTTCGGCGGCTGCCTTAACTTCATCCAAGCTATAACAGGGTAAAACACGACAATCCACATAAAAAATATCTTTTCCCGGCACTGTATTTACATTTTGAACGTTGAGTTCACGCTTAGTCGGTGTGAATGTGGACATGGGCGGATCAAAAAGCGCATCTTCTTCGGGAAATAGTGCGTGCAACTCTTGCAGCGCAAGTACTAAATCACAGCCGGCAAGCATTGCATTTTTGCCCTTATGCGGCATGGAACCATGACATTGCTTACCTTCTATGCAAAAAGACAGCCACAACACATGTTTTTCAGCTATGAGAAGCATGGAGCCGTCGGGCGCACCAAAATCCGGTGCCACAAACACATCTTCTTTGGAAAAAATATGCCCATGTGTCCGCATAAGCCATTCAATACCAAGCGCATTTCCCGTTTCTTCATCGGACACAAAAATACATCCCAAGGAAAATTCCGGCACTGCGCCGCTTTTTTTCACTTCATCAAGCAGTAACAGTGCGGAAACTATAGCTTGTTGATTGTCCTCAACGCCACGTCCGATGAGCACGTCACCCTCCACACGCAAGATAAAAGGGTCAGCCTTCCAAAGCGACAAATCCCCCACCGGCACCACGTCCATATGTGCTAAAATCCAGAGGGTACGCTTCTGTTTTCCCGGGATATGCGCCACAATATTCGGTCTGTACTGACACGGTACTCGCTCGTCGGGGGCATGGTAGGTTGTGACATTGTCCACACCTATTTTTTGCAGTTCATCCAGAATAAAGCGTGCCTTGTGCTCCTCGCCTATGCCGTCATTTTCTGGACCAAGTGCGGGTAGGGCGGTAAGCTCTCTTTGCAGGCGAATGACATCGTTGCCACGTTGATTTAATCCATCAATTATTCGCTGTAACATGGTATTTCCTTTTTTATGAACACGCTTCTAAAGCGGAGTAAACATTGCGTTTGTATCTCCTTGGCAGATATTTCAGCTTGTCGGCAATCTGTAGGAAAAGCCCAAGAGATAAAATTTGTAAAGGAAGGGAAACTCTTTTGCAATACGCGGAGTTTCCCCTCCTTGTGAGGTTTAATTTAATAATTATTCATTAAACTTGAAAATTATTCTTCAGATTTGGCCTTTTCATATTCAGCCATAACCTTTTCCACAACAGGCGGCGGTGCTTCTTCATATTGCGCAAATTCCATGGTAAATACGCCTTGCCCACCGGTCATGGAGCGCAAATCCGGTGCATAACGCAGAACTTCGCTCATGGGTACATGCGCTTTAATTTCGGTAATGCCGGCAGCGGAGTCCGAACCGAGTACTTTTCCACGTCGTGACGAAAGATCGCCGATAACATCACCCATATTTTCATCGGGGATGGAAACGGATATGAGCACAATGGGTTCAAGCAGTACGGGCTTTAAAGTTTCAAGAGCTTTTTTAAAAGCTACGGAACCGGCAATTTTAAAGGCCATTTCCGATGAATCCACATTGTGATAGGAACCGTCATATAATTTTACACGGAAATCAACAACTTGGCAACCGGCAAGGCTGCCACGCATGGCTGCTTCTTGGATACCCTTATCGATGGCCGGAATGTAGGTACGAGGAATAGCTCCTCCAACGATGGCATCCTCAAACTCATAGCCGGATCCGCGTGGCAAAGCTTCCATTTCTATCCAGCAATCGCCAAATTGACCACGTCCGCCCGATTGTTTTTTATGGCGTCCTTGCACTTGGCATTTACCACGCACGGTTTCACGATAGGGAACCTTTGGTGTCTGAAGGAGGATTTCTGTTTTATAACGACGTTTTGCTTTTTCCACAGACAGTTCAATATGTAATTGTCCCATGCCGGCAAGCAAAATGCAGCCTGATTCGGGGTCACGTGAAAGCTTGAGCGTAATATCTTCTTCAAGTATGCGTTGTATAGCACTAAAAACTTTATCTTCCTCACCTTTTTCCTTTGGTGAAAGGGCATAAGTGATGAGCTGCGGCGGCAGAGCAGGCATGGGCAGGATGAAGGGCGACTTATCATCATATAAGGTGTCGCCTGTAACAGTATTTTTGAGCTTACCAATGGCGATGATGGAACCGGGGCCAAGGGTATCCTTGCACTGATTTTGAGTTTTTCCTGTAAGATAGAGTAGGGAACTTAAACGCTCATTGTCTTCGGAACGAGCATTTTTGAGCACACTATCGCTGGAAATGCTGCCGGAAAGTACACGGGCTATGGAAAGCTGACCAGCAAAAGGATCTACAATGGTTTTGAAAATATAGCAAGCAGCGCCTTCGTCTTGACTGCTGCTGCGCTCTGCCAACTCGCCTGCCACTTCGCCCAAGAAGGCCGGACGCTCAAGGGGAGACGGGAAGAGTTTTTGAATGCTTTGCAAGAGCTGTATGCCGCCTTTGTTTTCAAGGGCAGCACCGGTCACCACAGGCACAAGCGATCCGTTTGCGACACCAAGGCGAAGGCCGTGGGCAATTTCTTCGTCGGTGAGTGTACCTTCTTCAAGGTATTTTTCCATAAGTTCTTCATCGGATTCTGCTATATTTTCCACAGCCATATCATGAATGAGCACCACTTCTTCGGCAATATCAACGGGTATAGGAGCTTCGATGGTGGCACCATTTTCGCCAAACATCAGCGCCTTGCCGGCAAAAATATCTACAAGCCCAAGGAAGGTTTCACCTGCTACGATGGGCATGAAAAGAGTGACTGGCTTTGCACCAAGCATACTTGATATACCGTCATAAGCCATTTGGAAATCAGCCCTATCTCTGTCCATTTTATTGATAAATACCAGTGACGGCAACGATTGGGCACGCACATGTCCCCAGAGTTTTTTGGTGAGCGGGCGAACACCGTCTACGGCATCAATGACAAATACAACGGCATCGGTACCCAATAAAAGACAATCTAGGTCGCCTGTGAAATTTCCGTCTCCAGGAATGTCCACAAGGTAATGCCGATTATTTTCAAATAAATATGTCGCAAAGCCCGGTTGAATGGAGCCACGCCTACGTATTTCTTCTGGTTCAAAATCAAGGCTTGTGGTTCCATCTTCAATGGCACCAAGCCGATTGATTACTGCGGCTTGGAAAAGTAACATTTCAGCCAAAGAAGTTTTACCGGATCCACCTGTGCCCACAAGAGCATAGGTGCGTTGCGCATCAATTGATTTTGTCATTTCTTTCTCCCTTTATGCAGTTAATGAAGGGGCAAAACGCCCCGGATACGTTAATCAGTCAAAATTGCAAAACTCAAATCAATTTACTATAATTTTAAGACACCATACCTTAAGATAAAAGAAAAGTCCATACAAGCCAAATGCAAATTTGTTTTACAGAATATAAGGATTTAGTGCGTTATAAAGCGAAATAATTTCGTTGCGTATCTTAAAAACATATGATATATCCAGCACTTGATGTTTTTAACTTTTAACCGCTCACGAGCGTCTCAGGAGGATTTATTATGGCTACAATTTCTGCTGAATATCTTGGTGATTTAAAGATGTCCATTAAGCATCATGAAAGTAATACAGTTATTATTACGGATGCGCCAGTAGACAATGGCGGCAAGGGTGAGAGTTTTTCACCAACTGACCTTTGTGCCACTTCGCTGGCAACTTGTGCCATGACAATTATCGGATTGTATGCAAACACTCATAGTCTTGACGTAAAAGGCACAAAGCTTCAAATAGAAAAAATTATGTCCAAGAACCCAAGGCGCATTGCCAAAATTGAAGTGACCATGAATATGCCCAAGAATAACTTTTCAGAAAAAGACAAAAAAGCAATGGAGCATTGCATTGAGACTTGTCCGGTTCATCATAGCCTGCATCCCGACGTGGAAAAAGTATTTAAGCTTATTTGGTAGTCACGGCATTCTAATTTGCGATATTTTTTGTGGGGGGAACTTTTGCTTGCGCCA